>DAOWAH010000046.1 GCA_030634675.1 Fidelibacterota bacterium | reverse complement strand
CCTGCATCCAGATCTGCCCATCTTCATAGGTATCATAAGCGATCCATTTCCCATCCGGCGACCAGTCCGGGTGCATTTCAATCAGGTCCGGGGTTGCCGTCAGATTGATCCGCCCGGTACCGTCAGCATTGACTACAAAGATATCCGAGCCGAGAATATCATGGCCATCATCTTCCGGAATCATGAAAGTAATCTTATCACTCCCGGGGTTCCAGGATGGTTCAAGACCCCGGCCGAGATTGATAGGGTCGTTACCGTCAATATCGGAAATCCACAGATCACCCCCATAAATCTTATAGGCCAGCTTGGAGCCGTCCGGTGCTACGGTTAGGTTGACTATATCGCCTTCCTGCACAGCAATCCTGGTTTCCCGCTCCGATAGAATATGCCTGGAAAATAATTTGTTGCGTCGCACGTAAATGACCGTCTCATCCAAAGCCGGATTGGCAGCAGAGCGTATAGGTATATCGAAACTGCGATAATCTTTGGTCCCGATAAGATAAACTGTTCTGTCTCCGGCCGCCCAGCGCGGTGTTCCCGGCAGACGGGTCTCATATTCCGACAGGAGCAACTCCGAACCATCATCAACACTATAAATTGCAACCGCGTTATAACGACGTTTGTTTTCGAATTTCGCGATTCGAGCGGCAATATTCCGGCCATCATGGGACCAGCTCATACCAAAGCCTGCGGCCGAACTGGTCGTGAGAGTTTTAATTTCGTTGCCCCCAATAGAATAAATATGAATTCCAACATATCCACTACCGGTGATAGCAATCTGCGAGCCATCGGGTGACCAGAGGGGATCCATGTAATAGGTATCTGATTCGATTATTAGAATTGGATTACCTATTTTCTCCACTGCCGGATTTGCTCCGCTGGCCAATGTCCCGATTACGATTAAAAAGAGTAAAATATTTTTCATAATTGCACCATTTGTTAATTGTTAAAAGTTATTGTCTTGCCATTTATCAATAACTATCAAATCTATAAATTAGAAGCTTAGTAAAATTGTTTCTTTCAATAAGTTTGCCAGGCATTATCAACTTACAATTACTTTATAAAAAGCATTTTTCGAGACTGGGTATTATTACCAACTTTTAGCCGGTAAATATAGATTCCGGTACTGACTGGTTCACCGGCCTCATTTCGTCCATCCCAGATAATCGAATGATAGCCTGGTTCAACTTCAGCTTTCTGCAAAACTCTTACCCGGTGCCCCAGAACATCAAATACCATTAGCGATATCCGGTTTTTAGCCGGAATATAAAATGGAATCACAGTATTCGGATTGAACGGATTCGGGTAATTCTGCCCCAATCTATAGCGATCGGGATTACCGGCAACAACATCTGATACAACAGCCAAACCCGGATATACCACTCGTAAATTATCAAAGAAGATCGTGCCACTGTTGATCTCTCCAACGTCGGCACTGTTTCCCAGTCGGATACGAACCTGTTTAATGCTGACTGGGTAATTGAGTACTGAACCAGAAACAATAGGTATTAAGTTATCAGCATAGGCTCTTAGTGTTTCCCAACCAGTCGTATCCTGAGCATAACCAGCAATGGTGGACCGGAATAGATCACCATCATCATCCCCAACAATTACGTAAGCTTTATGTTTATACCCGTCAGAGAGAAAATCAAAATCGATCGACTCTGGAATACCAGTAATAAAAATATCGGTATTGAGATAGATATAACTGCGCTCGGTGGCCGAGCGGGTAAATTCATAATCAAGTTTGAAGGAACCACTGCCATAGGTGCTGGGCGTATCCACTACAGATAGTGTTGTTTGCAGCGTGTCATACACTAAACCGGTCAAACTCCAGGTCGAAAGATCATCCATTGGATCAACAACCAGAGTACCTTCCATTATTACCACCGTCACCTGGGCTGTGTCAGTGAATCCATAGCAGGATGCTACTACCTCGGTAGCGCCCTCCATCAAGCCGGTAAATACACCCAGTGAATCGATGATTCCGACCGTCGGGTTCAGAGATTGCCAGGTTATCTGGCTGGCAGCTATGCTCTGCCCCTGCCCATCCTGATCGCACACACCAAGGGTGAATTGGAGCGGTGTTATTGTATCGACCATGCAGACTTGGGGTGATAATGTTACTCTGTCAATCGACTTCAGGTGCAGGTAAGTTGAATCCTTCATACCACTATAATTGACGTGTAGCCACCCGCTATCACCCAGGGCAGTGGCGGTAAAGACACCATTTTCATTTACAGTACCGAGTGAACTTTCAACAGAATAAACCAGTTGGGACAGATCAATATCTAGGGGATTGAAATACTGGTCCCACCCGGAAGCAATAACACGCACAGTTTCCCCTAGGAAAAGGCGATAATTATCCGGTTCAGCCTGGATTGAGCTTATTACATCGATCGGGGCCGATGAAAAAGCTACTAATGAATTAGCCACAAAGCGCTGACTACCATCGGAGGGGTAATTCTCAACCTCGTCCCTAACAATCATTGTGGTCGAACCACCTCCATCAAGATTGATTCCATGATAAACACCAATCGATATCATAAAGTCAGCCAGTTCAATCAGGTTGATGCCGCGGCTGGCCAGTTGGCGACCATCGACGGTAATAAAATACAGTTTGGTACTGTCGGCAGAAATACCAACCGCTGTACGAGGATGAAAATCGGTATGGAAGGTCGAGGAGCCACCTTCCTCGTAATAGCCAGCTACGGCATGGTTCTGGCCATTCCTGACAATTGCTGGAAAGCCGCCCATCAACTGGATCATTCTAGCCACCGCTGGATGCAATTCCAGATATAGGGCAACAGTATCACCAATCATAAAATTATTGCTCAGATATCCTGCTACCGAACCGCTGCCGGATAAAACCGCTTTGCCGGTTACAATTGTCATGTTCCCGGTTGCAGTTGATATGTTTTCAACCAAACATAGTATCGTATCGTTCACCAGCCACTCCGTGACAGCAGAAATTAAAACTTCAGTACCGCTGCTGTCGGTCCCGGTAGCGGTGCCATAATAAGAATTAAAAAGGATCAGATCATCTGATCCAAGCCCGGTATTAATATCTGATATGGTCGATATCGAACCCTGAGCGCTGACCTGGCCTGAAAAAAGATTGGTAGTAATTGAGGGATTGTTCTGACCATCAAAACCGATCGCTGACCAGTAGATTGGATTGGTAGCCGCCAGATCTTCCAGCTTAACAATTTCGCCATTGGAAACCTGAGCATTGATCGGTCCCGTGGCAGAATAAAAATCACCGTTTATCGCACCTACCGGGATATGAGCGGGGTAACTGTGATAACTGGCCTGGGTACCAACACGAAGTTTAACCCCCAGTTGACCCCCAGCCTTGATTGATTCCACGGTCACATAAGGATTCTGCAGATCGATTTCCAGGACATTGATAGTCCATGGTTTATGTGGCTCAAGAACCTTGGTATGGATTACGCCCGGTCCGACTTGATTAGTCAATGTGGTAATAAAGTTTTCAGATTTAACCTGGCCTATCACACCAAATAAAAGCAGCACTAATGATAATTTCTTCACAGCCAGCTCACTTTTAACTATTTATCAAGCCTTTTTATTGATTAGACAGTTGTTACGCCAAAATGAAAAAAAGGGCCGTCAAAAGCGACAGCCCTTTTATTTAAACAGTCAGTTACACAATTACTTCAGCAAAGTCATCATGTTGGTGATAGTTTTTCCACCAACGGTGAGACGATAGAAGTACGAACCGGTAGCTAACTCTGATCCGCCAAATTCAATCTCATAATGACTGGGGCTCAAAGTTTCATTTACCAGGGTTTGCACTTCACGACCGGTAATATCATAGACCGTCAGCTTGACATCGTTGGTCTGATAGATATCGAACGGAATGATCGTATTGGGGTTGAAGGGATTCGGATAGTTTTTACCCAGGGTAAACCCATTGGCAATAACCAGATCAGTTTCCCAAACACCGGCGCCATATCTGGTAAGTTTGTAGATCGCTTCGGTATCCCAACTGTTGAAGAAGGTCACATAAGCGGTATTACCATCGGCAGCAAAGTCAATTCCGCGTGGTTTGCCACCCAAGTCGGCAACAGCATGTATAAACATGCTGTCAACGATGGCATCGGTAACCGGATCATAGGCATAGAAGCTACAGTTGGTGAAACCGGAACCACCAGAATTACCACCCCACAGATAGCCGTTGGGATCCCAGCCGCAGGCTTCAACCGACAGACCGGGGAACAGCGTATCGATAGTGGATGTGAAATCGCCATCAAGACCAGTATCGCTGTGGAAGCGGATATAGCCAACACCAGCAGTGAACCCGCAATAGTAAATATCGTTACCATCGGCGGATACTTCAATTGTTCTGGAATAGGCAATGTGATTGTCAGCAGCAATAACATCATCGATCAATTCCCAATCGGAATCAAAGGCTTTGATCGGGAAACCGGGCAGAACTGTGCAAACAAACATATTTCCTTCATCATCAAAGGAAGCAGCCGTAATTGATTCTCCATCCCATACATCGGCAGTAGCTCCGAGAGGGTAGGGAACCAGGCGCGCCAGACCAGCTCCGGTCAGGTGATCGATTTTATAATATCCGCACCAGGAACCGGCAACAACATTTCCATCGGGATCGGTTCGCAGACCGCGATTGGAATTCCATAGTGAATCCACAAAGGAACCAACCGTTACGGTCTTGATTGGTGAAAAGGAAGCTGGTGATCCGTCCGGATTATAGACATAGATCGCACGGCAAGAGCTCCAAGCGGCTGCGATTGTTGTGTCCGCGCCTGTAGCAGTTGTATCGCCATGTTCCGGAACCAGCAGTGAATCACTGGAATAATAGGGCGTATACCAGATCTTATCGGCACCATCAACTGCCATTCCCTGCCCATAAGCCGGGGGAAAAGCACTCGTATCAGGGAATGCTTCTTTATGCCATCCCTGGCCGAAAGCAAACGAACATGTCAAGATCAACGCGATCGTTACTGTTAGCATTTGTTTCATTATTATCTCCTTGTTTATTGAATTCCCATTAGTTTAAACAGGAAAATTGACTATTGTACTCGGCCGTAATATGGGGCACTGTTGCGGTCTAAAGCAACCCGAATTATCTTCTTCTCAGGGGCACCTCCGGCCGACAGATTTGCCGTATGACGACTAACGTACAGATAGTTTGAATTACCCCATACCATGTGGGTAGCGGGAGCAAACAATACTGATGCATACAGTGGCTCGGTAGCGCCACTGGATGGATCCAGGACGGTAATGGTGGTACCGCCAGTATAACTGCCACCAGCACTGTAAGTCTCGGCTGACCCGATTAATATTTTTCCATATTCATCAATTAAAATTGACTGTAATTCCGGTCCATCGACTCCGACATGGTTACTCCAGTCAAAAACCAGCTCATGAGTACCAAGGGTTCCATCGGTACCGGTGATGGCACTTCGCCAGATGCCTTCAGTTAATTCAGTGCCTAATGCATCGTATTGGATACCGCCAACATAGAGGTAGCCATTATATACTTTGCAGGTTACCAGTTCAAAATTGTCAAATTCATTTGATGCGGTCGGTGTGGCATCCTTTGTCAGGCTGAAAACAGCACTGGGGCTACCTCTACCGACAGCGAATAGAATACCATTCTGATCAAAATCGAGGGCATTTGCCTTACCACTATTCGGTAATCCGGTTGTATTGAATTTTGTGCTGGTCCCTGCACCGGGAGGACAAACATAGACATATTTGTAAGCACGGGCATAGTAAAGCGAATCACCGGGTCCCATTACCATACCGGTAACCACCGATGCAGTTGCTGTCGAGTAGAATGATTGGGTTCCGCTGGGATCTACCATATAAATCTCTTTGGCAGCACCATCATAAGTAGAGACGTAGATGTTCTCCTCACGGTCGCAGGCTACAGCCCGTGGATTCTGATCCATGTCGGCCGAACCCTTGAAATCACCCCAGATTACCGCCGCTTTCTCAAGCTGGTAATTTTGAACCGTTGAAGAGGCATTGGGGTAAACCGCCAAATCATAGGCACCCTGAACTGCAAGTGTTATCCTCACTGAGTCAAGGATATTGACCGCCTCGTCTTCGATCACGACCGGAACTTGAACAATTAGCTGAGTCTGATCGGATTGATCTGCGATTATCGTACCCAGGACACCGTTGAAGGATACAATATTCTCGGCTATAGTGCCGGACGCGTTGGTTACATCCAGGGTAATGATGCTGATCCCTTCAAATGCTTTGTCCGCTGGATCAACACTGTTGATAACGGGATCGGTCAATCCGACAGCGTCGGGCTGCCAGATATCCTCCGGATAATCATTTTCACATCCTGTGTATAAAAACACCAGGAGGAGAAAAATTATACCTGTATTGAAAATCTTCTTATCCATATTGCCCTCTTGTCCTAATTTTAACGTTGAAAAGTGTAATTGTCAATAATATCAAATTATTTTTCTGGTTATTATAACGACCACTGCAGGGTGAAGCGCTGTACGTTATGAAATACTCCGAATGGTGTGTAAGCATAATCCACCGTTAAACCCAGCAGCGTTAAGCCACCACCAAACGAAATATTTCTTTCGTCGCTATTAAAAGCAAAACCGGTCCGGATGAAATAGTTTTGATTGAAAACATATTCGATGCCCAGATCCACCTGTTCCGGGTATGAACGGGGATGAGCCAGCTCCAGAGAGACCTGCATGGAATGGTTCTCCGAACCGCGGTTAAGTAATTGCAGCATATCGATTGAGATACCAATCGTAAAAGTCAGCGGCAACTGAAAACTTTCTTTCTCAAATTTGATTTCATTTGAAAAATTGCGCACTGACATACCGAAGGCAAAATCATTGTATCCGGTTTGGTAAATTGTACCTAAATCAAAGGCGGTCGCTACAGCAACATTTTTCCGGGTGGTCAGACTGTCTTTAGTAGTTTTGATAACACTTTTTCCAAGTTGCTGACCGGCATATTTCAGATTACCACCAATCGAGAATCGATCAGATAAAGATCGTGCATAGCCGACACTCACCGCTGCCGCCGTGGGATGCAGTTCACCGGTCTCAATAAATCCTGCGGCATTCTCCCAAACCATCGTACCCATCACAGTGCCATAATCAATTACAATCAAAGAAATTCCGATCACACCATAGCGTCCGTTTTGTGGACTAAGCGCCAGCCCCAGGGAATTATAATTTATATCATCGATCCACTGGTTCTGGCTGGCGGTAATATTGATTAGACTGTTCATCCGTGACATCCCAGCCGGATTATAAAACAGGGATGATGCACCTAGTTCAGCCGTCGTCATGGCATTGCTCAAAGCGGCGCCCCGGGCGCAGGTGCTGACGCTGAGGAATTGAAAGCCGGTCTGCCCCAGTTTCTTTTTGTCAGCAGATAATTGATTTATAAAACCAATCATTAGAACCACTATAAACAGGATCTTCCCGGAGCTAGCAAGTGAATTACTCAAATTATTATGTGATCCGTTGTTGTGTCTACGCATCATTATGTTTTATCTGACAATAATTATTTTACGCGTGGCCGTTTCACCTTTGCGATACCATAATTCAGTACCGTCAGCGCTGTACTGGTCTTCATCCACTTCAAAATGGGCGATATAAATTCCACTGACAACTACCTGCCGGAAGGAGGAAACCGACAGCCATTCTTCATCCCCGCTGCCGTCGTTATGAATTATAGTATTAATCAGGTCGCCCCGCTCTGAGAATATCTTGATCGTACATTTACCCGGAATATCATAAAACATGATTTTATCGACCTCTTCCGGAAATTGCAGGCTCTTGGCCCGGACATTAAAGGGATTCGGGACGACCCTGATATCTTCTAGCGCTGCGCCCGCTTTACGTTTCAACCGGGCTGGAGTATTGGTCTTGGTATAGAACCGGCTGCTGATCAACGAACCGGTCGGATTGGCGATACCTTCGGTATTATTGGAGCCGTCATTGTAAGCCACAATATAATAGTAATAGGAGAAACCTCGGACGGCTGATTCATCATCAAAATTGGTCTCACCAACAGGAATATCCGCAATCATTGAATACGTAGTATCCGGTTTTCCAACGCCGCGGTAAATCTTATAACCAACAAATCCAGCGTCCCATTCCGACGGGCTGGGCGCCCAGGTCAGACCTATCTTGTCACCGCCTGATTCCACATTGAACATGGTAGGCGGTTGAGGTGGCGCGGGAATATTGAAACCCATGTCATAATTGCGCTTAGCCCGGCTGAATGTCAGTAACAGGGAATCAATACCAGTATAGAACCAGGAATTTTTATAAATATCCTCATTATCAGTTGTAGACTGATCAGGCAAGGTAAACGGTCCCACATCGCTGTCATCCTCATGGGCTGTCAGCCAGCGTTCACCGATCTGCCGGCACATCGTACGGTTGAGTCCGTTAACCGCCTCAACCTCAACTATAACTATGCTGTCGCCAGGGGGAATATCAAAAGGACCGTAGGTAATCCAGACATTAGTTCCACCGCCATCGCCATGAATGGTGTAGGGGTCGAGCCGGTCTGTGATTGATGATAGATTGTTCTCATCCATCCGGTCGCTGCCACCTTTGCCTGGTGAAGGATAATAACCCACGGTCAGGAAGTCATAGAGACTGATCATGCCCGGCGCATCGGAAGGTCGCAGACTGCCAACGCTGGGATAAGTGTCACCAGCATGCCAGCCCAGAACCACCGGCTGGTTCGGATCATCATCGCTGTTGCTGGCGCTCTTATCCACATGCAAAACGGCACTTCCCGCAAACTGGGGGGCCAGTAACCGGCCATCGCCAGCTACGTGGGGTGCGCCGATATTGTCATAGGTTGTCACCAATTCGCTCTGACCAAACCAGCTGAAGGCACAGCGGATCCAATCCACAATCGGTTCGGCTGCTGTAATTATATCGTTGACATGGGAGGCATAATCCTCACCTCTTCTTGACACCCAGGTATGTTTGCCCCAGCTTTGCTGATTATCAACTTTACCAGCACCTTCACGGCAGGTACTGTAGCGCGTGCCCCAACCGATTCGAACGCCCTTCAGTGTAGCGTTCAGCTCTATTACATCATCGTAATCAGTATTACCAGTATTCTTGAAAATGAATTCTTTGATGAAATAGG
>DAOWAH010000281.1 GCA_030634675.1 Fidelibacterota bacterium | reverse complement strand
GTACTGAGGCAAATCGTCAAGGAACAGCACGTCAAAATATTGCATGCTAATCATGCTGTGCTTATGTCTGTCGTCGCCCAGCATGTGGCGGAAAAGTATTCTCTTCCATATGCCATTATGCCACACGGCAGCGCAATTGAATATACCGTGAAAAAAGATAAGCGTTTTTTCAACTATGCTTTAGAAGCCTGCTCAGCGGCTAATCTCATTTTTGTGATTGGTAAAGAAATTCGACAACGAGTACACAACATTTTTCCTCAGATTAAAGACCTGGATTCCAAAATGATTGATCTGAATCTGGGAGTCGATACCAGTCTGTTCAAACCAGTTAACAGACAAGAAAGAACTGAGCAGATTAACAAATTATGCACCTCTCTAATAGACACCGAACGAGGTAAAAAACCGGAACAGAGTGGCGCTTTACATGAGGTTCTTTTTAATACAATATGCAAACCGGAGTTACTTGGGTTGATTAAAACCAACTCAAAGTATAATGGCAAGCTTACCGATTTTAATGTCGAGCACCGTCTCACTGGTCTTGACTGGCAGCAGGCTCAGGTTATCTTATTTGTCGGCCGGTTGATTGCCGGTAAGGGTATTCACTCAATTATTGCCGCATTACCTTATATATTCGAAAAATTCCCCAAAGCCTGCCTGATAATTGTTGGACATGGACCGTTGCGTGAACCGCTGGAGGCACTGCTCTGGGCACTTGAAAATGGATCTCGATCATTAGTAGAAAACATAGTTGACTGGGGAACCGAACTGGAGGGATCAGGTAATCAGCCCTTAGTGGAAATACGTCATTATTTCGACCGTTTACAGGTGGCGGGAACCTTGGAAAAGTATTTCAACAAAGCCCGGCGCTATATTCGTAAAGACAGGGTCATATTTACCGGATATTTAACACATCGGGAACTGCGCTACCTGTTTCCGGCTTGTGATGTGGCCATCTTTCCCTCTGTTGTTGCGGAAGCGGGACCGCTGGTATTCCTGGAAGCGCTCGCATCGGGTTGTTTCCCCATCGGCACCTATTTTGCCGGGATGGCAGCCAGTATCGATTCAATTGCCGGTGCTGTGCCGGATAGGATTCTTGAAATAATGAAACTCAGCCCTGAAGCGGAGAATACAGTAAGTGAACTGGTGGAAAAGGTCACCAGCGCATTCAGTATTGGGAACGCTTATAAAACGGTTTTACATGAGCTTGCTGTGGAAAAGTACGATTGGCAAAAAATTAGCCTGCGATTGTCCAACGAACTATTTGCTTTAATAAAGTAAATACAATTTTAGGTATACATCTGTTGCTTTCATTTTTTTACTGCTTTACATTTGCTCTAACACCACAGTCGGCAATATTGTCTCAATCGTAAATGTTCAACAATGGAGCTAAAATGAAACGGCAACTACAAGTATTGGCATCACTTTTTATTCTGGCATCACAAGTGTTGATCGGAGATGTTGGACCCAAATATGAGTTTCGTTCGGTTTGGATAGCCACGGCTGCACCGGATTTTCCACTGTCATATTCTGTCAGTGCCCAAAAAAGTGAAATCAGAAACATGTTGGATATCTTAAAAAATGCGGGTTTCAATTCGGTGATTTTTCAGGTAAGGCCTGGCTGCGATGCTTTTTATGATTCTAATTATGAACCCTGGTCACATTTGTTAACCGGAACCTCTGGCCAGGCGCCCAGTCCCTTCTACGATCCGCTGGACTATTTTATCAGTCAAGCCCATTCCCGCGGAATGGAATTACATGCCTGGTTCAATCCCTATCGCGTCAGCACTTCCAGCAATCTGGCAGGTCTTGACAGCAGCCATGTATATCATCAACATCCGGAATGGGTTTTGAGTGTTGTGAATCGGGGAGCAAGTGATATAATCCCTGAAACCAGGGGTATGTATTCTAATACATTATTAATGGAAAGCGAAGATACCAACCGGGATGAGCGTAGCACTACCGTCATCCTGGATCCAGGCCAGGCCGCTGTAAGAGAATATGTTATCAATGTTTTTTTGGATGTTGTCAATCGCTATGCAATCGATGGCGTTCATATGGATGATTATTTTTATCCCTATGGTGGGATGAGTAATGAAGATGCGGCCACCTTTGCCGCTGAACCCCGTGGTTTTACTGACATACATGATTGGCGCCGGGACAATATCAATCTGCTCGTCCAGGGGATATATGATAGTATCCAGGTTGTGAAACCATGGGTCAAATATGGAGTCTCACCTTTTGGAATATGGAAAAGCGGTGTTCCACCAGGAATCGTTGGAATGAGTTCTTATTATGATATTTACTGCGATCCGATTGCCTGGTTACAAGCGGGTACTGTCGACTATATCACACCGCAGTTATATTGGGCTTTCGGTGGAGGCCAGGATTATGGAACATTAATGCCATGGTGGGCAGACTCAATAGCAACTCATGATCGTCATCTGTATGTTGGCCATGCTCCCTACCGTATCTCTGATTATCATAATTGGTCTGCTGAAGAACTTCCTAATCAAATCAGATTAAATCGCCAAATGGTGGGCTGCCAGGGAAGTGTGTTTTTTCGCATTAGAAACGGTGTCATGAATAATCCCAAGGGTTTTCTTGACTCCTTAAGGAATGATTTTTACAGGTTCCCCGCTATTCCCCCGCCGATGCTCTGGAAAGATAGTATTCCCCCCAATGACCCCTGCAGTGTTTTCGTGGAATCGAATGATAATAATCACGCTATATCATGGTGTAGCCCCCCCGCGGCTTCCGATGCTGACACAGCCGCAAAATATGTAATCTATCGTTCTCTGTCACTAGCACCAGATGTAAGCGATCCGGCAAATATAGCAGCTATTATTCCAGGTACTGAAAATGAGTATATTGATCAAACCACCAGTTGGTATCATTATGCTGTCAGCTCATTAGACAAACTGAATAATGAGAGCAATCCAATAAGTGCAACAATCTTAGGTGGGATTTCTTCCGGTAATACTGCCACCATTCCGGGAACATTCGCACTTCATTCCAATTATCCTAATCCATTTAATCCAACCACCACCATTAAATATGATCTTCCCGAAAACTGCGAGGTAAATCTTGTGATCTATGACATACTGGGC
>DAOWAH010000132.1 GCA_030634675.1 Fidelibacterota bacterium | reverse complement strand
TCCCATCGAAGACTGCATGGCTATCATCGTCTAGGATGCCTCTGTATAATTCGCTGCTGGAACATTCGGGCAGGGCATGGTCGATCAAGGTATGATTGTCAATTTCCTGACGCTCTCGACCGAGATAGAGTCCGTTAAGCCGAGCGGAGGCGCTAGTCCCAGCCAGTTGCACGATCAGGTCGTTGCGTATCAATGCTCCGCCCAGTGAAACGACCAGCGAATCGATCTGGGAATTTGCGCGCTGATACATTTGCGTCGCAGAAATATGATTACCGTTAACGGCTTCATTCTGGATCTTGCGGTGTCGAAGCAGCGCCTTGTTGCCGATCTTCACGTTGGTTACGACGTTAGTAAAATAAGTTTTGTCATTCAGACCGATATATTGTTCGATCAGGTCCAATTGGGAATTTTCACCGACTGTGATCAGGTTGCGAAGCTGAAATGTCAGTCGGTCGTTGTTCGGGCTGGTCAGATAAATCAACTGGACCGTGACCGTTTCGGGCTGGTCAGCGGCGATCTCAATCCAGGCGCCGGCGTTAAAAAAAGCTTGATTCAATTGCTCGAAAACGGTGGGGCAGTTCGAGCTGTTTTTCGCAAGATGACGCGCAAGCAAACCGGGATCGGTTTTCAATAAATAGGTCAGACTGGTGATTTTTACACCTTCCGGTAATTTTGAAAGATCGGACAGTTCGGCGCTGTAATAGCCATTGACAAACACGATTCGCGTTGTATCAGGCAGATACTTGAAATCCAGATTGTCGAAATAATCCAAACCGGGGGACGGGCTGGCAACTGCGAAATCACCGGTAACCGAACCAATATTGGTTGAGCGCCATTCTTCCTGTTTTCGATTGGGAAAACCGGTCTGGCTGAAGCTGTCGATTGCAATTTTGCGAAGCGCAGACAATGGTCCGTTGGCTTGGCCGCAAAGACGCTGGAATTCGGATCGGTAATGCTTGATCACCGGATTGGGCTTCTGTCTGGTCGTAACGCTCATCGCGCCGCTGATTGCTCCAGCCAGGCATAGCCCTGTTCTTCAATTTTTTGAGCCAGGTTTCGCCCACCGGATTTTACAATCCGGCCATCGATCATTATGTGAATGCGGTCTGGTTCCATGTAATTTAGTATGCGCTGGTAATGGGTGATCACGAGGAAACCCCGGTCCGCATTGCGGAAATTATTCACTCCTTCAGCCACGATTTTCAGGGCGTCAATGTCCAAGCCCGAATCGGTTTCGTCGAGGATTGCCAAGCGGGGTTCGAGGGTGATCATCTGGAGAATTTCATTGCGCTTTTTTTCCCCCCCGGAGAAGCCGTCATTGACCGCCCGATGTAAAAAGCTTTCGTCCAGCTTCACTTCCTTGATTTTTTCTTTGATCAGAGTCAGGAAATCCATGGCATCCAATTCCTCATCGCCGTGGTATTTACGTTGAGCGTTGAGAGCGGCTTTGAGGAAGTACATATTGTTCACGCCGGGAATCGCCACCGGGTACTGGAAGCTCATGAAAATTCCTTCGCAGGCTCGCTGCTCGGGATTTAGTTCCAGCAAGTCTTGGCCGTTCCAGGTTACCGATCCTTTGGTAACGGTGTAACCATCGCGTCCGGCAATGATGTTGGAAAGCGTGCTTTTTCCGGAACCGTTCAGCCCCATAAGGGCGTGTAATTCACCTGGTTTTATGGCGAGATTAATCCCCTTCAGAATTTCCTTTTCTTCAACACTGACATGTAAATCTTTTATTTCAATCATTTTAAATCCTTTTCAAACACAGAGGCACAGAGATCACTGAGTTCACAAAAAAATAAATAAAATGTTAACTGTGTTCTTGGTGTACTTTGTGTCTTTGTGGTAAAATCTCATCCCACACTGCCTTCTAAACTCACTTCCAGCAGTTTCTGGGCTTCCACCGCGAATTCCATCGGTAATTTCTGGAAGACATTTTTACAGAAACCATGGACGATCATCGAGACCGCGTCTTCGGTAGAGATACCACGCTGCCGGCAATAGAATAGCTGGTCCTCGCTGATACTGGAGGTGGAAGCTTCGTGCTCCACTTGGGCGGAGGGGTTACGTACATCGAGATAGGGGAAGGTGTGAGCGCCGCATTTATCACCGATCAGGATCGAGTCACACTGGGAATAATTACGGGCATTTTCAGCACCTTTGTTGATCTGCACCAGTCCGCGGTAAACATTCTGGCCATGTCCGGCGGAAATACCGTTGGAGATGATCGTGCTTTTGGTATTTTTTCCAATATGGATCATCTTTGATCCGGTATCGGCCTGCTGGTAATTATTGGTCAGAGCTACGGAATAAAATTCACCGACAGAATTGTCGCCCTTCAGAATGCAACTGGGGTATTTCCAGGTGATGGCGGAGCCGGTCTCGACCTGGGTCCAGGAAATCTTGGCGTTCTCCATACAGAGCCCACGTTTGGTCACAAAATTGTAGATGCCGCCCTTGCCATTCTCATCGCCGGGGTACCAGTTCTGGACAGTGGAATATTTAATGTTGGCATCCTTGAGGGCTACCAGTTCTACTACAGCAGCGTGCAGCTGGTTTTCATCGCGCATGGGAGCTGTGCAGCCTTCCAGGTAACTGACATAGCTGCCTTCGTCCGCCACGATCAGGGTGCGCTCGAACTGGCCGGTCTGACTGGCGTTGATCCGGAAATAAGTTGAGAGTTCCAGTGGGCAGTGCACGCCTTTCGGAATGTAGACGAAGGAACCGTCGCTGAAGACGGCCGAATTTAGGGTAGCGAAATAATTATCGGTGTATGGGACGACCGAGCCGAGATATTTTTCGATCAAATCCGGGTGCTCGCGGACGGCTTCGGAAATGGGCATGAAAATGACACCGTGTTTTTTCAGTTCTCCCTTGAAGGTGGTTGCCACTGAAACGCTGTCAAAGATCGCATCCACCGCCACGCCGGATAGCATCTTTTGCTCGTGGAGCGGAATACCAAGTTTGTCGTAAGTCTCGAGTAGTTGGGGGTCCACTTCATCCAGACTTTTCAATTCTTTTTTCTTTTTTGGAGCGGCGTAATAACTGATGGCATTGTAATCGATGGGCGGGTAATTCACCTTGGCCCAGTCCGGCTCTTTCATGGTCAACCAGTGACGATAAGCCTTCAGACGCCAGTTTAGCAGGAATTCCGGTTCGTTCTTCTTGGCCGAAATCAGGCGGACCACATCCTCATTAAGCCCGGGGGGAATTATATCCTGCTCTATATCGGTGGTGAAGCCGTACTTGTATTTCTGGTCGGCTGCTTGGTGGATGATATCAATATCGCTCATAATTATTTTTACCACAAAGACACAAAGGACACAGAGGTCACAAAATTCAAGGAAATATTTAAGATCTTAACTGTGTTCTTAGAGTTCTTTGTGTCTTTGTGTTTCATTCTTAAAAAATTATTGCATGACATCAGCCAGGGTTGTATTGCTGAAAATATCTTTCATTTTTTCATTGATACGATGAATGGGGGTGCGGATGGTGCAGGTTTGTAGTTGATCGCAGTCCTTGTCGATTGAGCAATCGGTGAGGGCCACGGGACCTTCCAGCAGTTCGATAAAATCGGACAGGCTGATCAGTACCAGATTGGCCTTCAGGCGGTAACCGCCGTGAGGTCCCTGAACAGTCTCGACGATGCCCTCTCGGGCTAAATGCTGGAGAGTCTTGGCCAGTAGTTCACCAGGGATGCGATAAGTACCGGCGATCTCTTTCGAGCTGGTCAGTTCCCCGGCGGACTTACCACTCAGATGGCGCAGAGCCATCAGGGCATATTCGGTTTTACGAGATAATTTTAGCATTGCTTATCAAAAACTGATTAATACGACTTCTTTAGTCGGATTAAACTTAAAAGCACTAAATGATAGGGTGCAAGAACTAATTACGACTTAATTAGTCGGGTATAGTTTATGGTGTGACGCTGAATTTACCTGCCGATCGAAACCATTGCGTAGATTGGTCGAAGTATGACAATTGATTAGATCTCTACCTGCGCTTCCAGTGGGCAGGGACAGGCTCAAGGTGACACTGATAGGGAAAATATTTTAATTGTAGATTATGTGTCACAACACAGAATGATGTGACAAGATAAATAATTTTAGTGTATTTCGTGTGATTCGTGGTTAATAGAATTACTCATACTTCTTTATCAGCAGACTAACATTCCCACCACCGAAACCAAAGGAATTACTCAGGGCCGCATTGATTGCCAGGGGCTGGGCTTTATTGGGCACGTAGTCCAGCGGGCAGTTCGGGTCGGGTGTTTCGTAGTTGATAGTGGGATGGGCGGTCTGGTGGTGCAGGCAAAGGATGGTGGCAAGTAATTCAGCTGCGCCGGATGCCGCCAGCAGGTGACCGATCATCGATTTGGTTGAGCTGATCTTCAATTTATAGGCGTGATCGCCAAAGACCTTCAGAATAGCGGTTGATTCACGCTGATCGTTCAATACGGTGGAGGTGCCGTGGGCGTTGATGTAATCGATCTGTTCCGGTTTCAGGCCTGCATCTTTGATCGCATTCTGCATTACCCGGATCATTCCGTCACTTTCCGGATGGGGTGCGGTGAAGTGAAAAGCGTCAGCGGTATTGCCGTAGCCAGCCAATTCACAATAGATAGATGCACCGCGTTGCAGGGCGTGTTCCAGGTTCTCCAGTACTACCAGTCCGCAGCCTTCACCCATCACAAAACCATCACGGTTTTTATCGAATGGTCGGCTGGCCTTAGCGGGATCGAGACTGGCGGACATGGAACGGGCGGCGGCAAATCCGCCATAGGGCAGGATATTGATAGCCGCTTCGGAACTGCCGGCCAGCATGATGTCCGCATCACCACGCTGCAGAATCCGTAAGGCGTCACCGACCGCATTACCGCCGGTTGAACAAGCTACCGAAGGCGCGGAGATGGGACCTTTCAATCCGTATTTGATGGAAACCATAGCGGCAGCCATATTGATTAATAATTTTGATACAAAAAATGGGGTCATGGTTTTCGGACCAACCGTAATTAATAGATCGTAACCATCCTCAATAGTTTTTGAACCGCCAATCCCGGATCCGACGTGAATTCCAAAACGATTGCCGTCAAATTCGAAGGAATCCAGCCCGGCATCTTCAATTGCCATGACAGCCGCAGCCATCGCAAACTGGGTAAAGCGGTCCATCCGTTTGGCGGATTTGCGCTCGATCCAGTTCTCAGGCTCAAAGTTTTTCACTTCCGCCGCCAGGTGAGCCCGATAATCGCTAGCATCAAAATGAGTCACTTGGCCAACGCCATTGCGACCGGAAATTAAACCCTGCCAGAATTCATCTTTGCCGGTTCCAATCGGTGCTACTACACCAAGACCGGTAATTACAACACGATTTTCACTCATAAGGATGCCTTTCGGATAAAATTGTAATTCCCGTTAGTC
>DAOWAH010000218.1 GCA_030634675.1 Fidelibacterota bacterium | reverse complement strand
TTGCTCGCAAAAACAATACTAGATTTGATTTTTACCCTGTTATTCAGGTAACCCATTTATAATATGTTATCGGCCACTTCCAATCAACATAAACTTTTTATGATAAATCTTAAAACATATGAACATCTTTCAGGTAATGGCGTATTAACTGTAGAACAAGGCTAAAAACAATAAACCAAGCATTAAACAACTGAATTTCATCCTCCTCCGAAAAGGAAAAGTCCGGCCAGCACAATGGTCTGGACTTTTCCTTTTTATATACCCTCTAGGTATGATTGTTCCTCCGCATCCGTCATGCCATGATTCCAGATCATCCAGCTGGCAAAATACGAAAATATCCTCATAACAACTAATCCAGCAATGATCCCGGCAAGAATGGGCCATCCCATAAGCTCAGTCGGCCCCGGCAATCATTGCGGCCAATATAGACTCACCCACAAACTTAGGAACGACACCAAAATTCTTAAACTGTCAAATGCATATACTACTATGTAATTATGAGAAATCTACATCCCTTAACTTTGGGTTTTTATTTTAATATCTGAACGCATTTTGCCCCCAGGCGTAGTAATAATGAAAGGAAAAGAACTGCCGGAAATAACAGGAAACTTACTTTTCATCATCCTCCTAAAAGGAAAGCCCGGCCATCACGATAGACCGGGCTTTCCTTTTTGTGTGCTTCCAGATTATCTTATCGAATAACTGAACGCACATCCATCCACCTCGTAGTAATTATGGAAGATCACAAACTGCCGTTATTAACGGAAAACGAGCTTTTCATCATCCTCCTCAGAGCAAGCCCGGTTCAGGATGGACTGGGCTTGCTCGAAGGGAGTTTTAGAGCACTTGAACTTTTTATGTATCGGCTTAGACCGTTAAGAGGACAAGTCTGACAAGGCGAAAAACGCAGCCAATGCTATTCATTGGCAAGTATTTTCAACGCAGTCAGACGAAGCCGCAATAGGTATAAGCGATACACTAAAAATTCAATTGCTCTAATATCTTCGTTATGCTCCAACAACCATAAGCAGATTGTCAATAGCAGTTAATTCTACAATGCCGAACTCTCCATCCAATGCATCGCCATTATCGAAAAATCAAACAGATCGACAACGCAGTCACCGTTAATATCCCCAGCGATAATGCTCACACAGGGTCCAGCCCCAAAGTAAGACTTGCTCGCCTGCCCCGTCCCGCCATAAGCGCCCATATTCAAAATCCCGCCATTAGGGAACGGCTCAACACCGATCGACGCCATCATATCACCTGCATCAATACAAGGACTCGTAACATCATCAACAACCCAGCTTTCCAATCCATCATCCCATCTGCCCCCCTGCGACTTGAGATGATAATCACCCATAACAAAAATACCATCTTCTGCATGTCCCGGTGAAGCAAACAAAGGATCGACATCAATATTGCCGTCACCCGCATAACCACCTTCAACATCACAATATAAAACCACAGCAAGACTTTCGCTTATCTGGGTAGGCGTATTGCCCCAGAAAATGCTGTTTGCTATTGACATACCACTGTCGCCGCCGAGGATTCCACCGCCTACTTCACCGCCGGAATTTCCACTAAACACACAATTGCGTATTGTCGGATTACTACCCTCGCCAAACTCTAAACCATAACCAGAATGATCTCCGACATTGCCGACAAACAGGCAATTTTTGATTACCGGGTCGCACTCACTGCTCTTCACCCCACGCGAAGATCTACCGCCGCTGATACTGAACATGCAATTTGTAATTGTTGCATTGCACTCACCAATACCAAGTCCTGTAACCCATAAACCACCAGGCTGATCATTAACAAAAACACAGTCATCGACTGTCATATCACAGCTACCGCTGCCCATTCCATTGTTTATAAATGAGCAGCCACTGACTTTCAAATCAGATACATGGAAATTAGACAAACCGCTGCCTATATTGTCGGTAAATTCACAGTCCGTAACTGTCGCCATGATCGGGCCAAAATTATAAATACCGCCAATGCCAACATCGCCGCCGTTATTACCGACAAATTTGCACTCGGTAACTGTTACATTGCTGTGAATATAATTGACCATTGCACCAGAACCACCAGCAGGATCAGAAGCATTACCAATTGTATTTTCACTAAATATACAATCTGTCACTTCGACAGTTGTTTCTCGTCCGTTATAAATTCCGCCTGCATATTGACCTCCCGAATGACTCGCCTCGTTGTTCAAAAACTTTGAACCTCTAACTATACACGTTGTCCCTTCATTGTTGGAAATTGCGCCACCTCTCGACAACATTGATGTTTTATTTCCCTCAAAAACGCAGTCAATAACTGTCAAACTGCAATTTTCGTTGTAATCTTTTTCGTCATAGTAGCCATTAGATATTGCGCCACGCCAGTTATTAATGAAAGTAGAATTTTCTACCTGTAATGAACTGTCGTATGTATTGGTTATAGCGGCACCCTGATAATGGATCGAATATACATCCCGCACCACACAATTCTTCATTACAAGACTGCTTTGATTTTGATTACTGATCCCTCCACTTTCACAGTCAGTAAGTTCGACACTGCTGCTATCAACCCTTGTTCCACCTAAACGACAATCATCTATAACTACGTTGTCGCTGCCTTCACACCAGACACCCCCTTCTACCTGTCCGCCAACTACCTGCACATTATCACTATATAGCAGAGTGATACCGTTAGGTAATGGAACCGCGCTATGACGACCAACGTTGTTAATCTCAACATTGTCACTTTGAAAATAAGTAACCTCGGCCACCCAGTTACAGTTTCTGATTATAGGATTGGTCCCGTCGCAATATATTGCACTTCCAAGGGAACCGCTATAAACATGCTCGCCGTCAATAAACAAATGCTCCATTGGAGTATACACTCTCGTGATCGCCACCCCTTCAAGAATCGAGTCCTTACCTTCTCCGGTATTAAAAAGAAATCCCCTGTGCGGGTCGGCACTGGTTGCCTGGCAATTAATCAATACCGAATTGGGATCGGCAACATTACCCGTCACCGTTATCGCTTTACCCTTAAAGGTGATATCGCGATTCCCCTCCCCGGTGTACTCACCGTCTGTGATCTCGACAACATCGCCTTCCTCCGCCGCATCGATGCCCGCCTGGATCGTAAGATGATCCCCACTGCCGTCGGTTGCGACAGTGATCGTCCCGCCATAAGTTAGAGATGAATAAAAAAAGATAATTGCAACCAACCATAAACCACAACTCCACGCCTTACTCATTGTGCATCTCCTTAAAAAATGATAATATAATGAAATATAGAACAATCAATTTGAGAATTCTGAATAACTCGTATAACATATCACTGATCGTTGTTTTTGCTTGTAAAAACAATACTTGCTTTGATATATACTCAGTTATTCAGGAAACCAATTATAATCATCTCTTCCAGAAGGCACATAATCAATCAACAGAAGAAAAGTAGACTGATGTAATGCATAACCGCCTTACCAGCCAACCAACCGAAACAATTATGCAAAGAACCTCAGACAATTATACGCAATGATGATAAAAACTGTTCAATATATTCCAATTATTTCTTAACAAATCAACAAAAAAGTCAGGCCAAATTATCAATCAACCCCCGAACTATCCATCCAGTGCATCGCCATTATCGAAAAATCCAGCAGATCGACAACGCAGTCACCGTTAATATCCCCCGCGATAATGCTAGTACATGGACCCGCACCAAAGTACGACTTACTAGCCTTCGCAGTCCCGCCGTAAGCCCCCATATTCAATATCCCGCCATTAGGG
>DAOWAH010000354.1 GCA_030634675.1 Fidelibacterota bacterium | reverse complement strand
TGGTTTGCCATTGGTATTGTTGAAACCAAAAGGCGGTCTATCCTTCGGGGCCGGAATGAGTGTACTGGTGATCTTTTCGTATTATGCTTTTATAAAATTCGGTCAATCTCTGGGCTATAAGGGTATCATCGAACCGATCTATGCCGCTTGGATGGGCAATGTAGTCTTTTCGATTGGCGGAATTTTACTTCTGCTCGGTGTACGTAAATAATCAGTTTTGATTATCGTTAGTATCCGGTGGCGGAATAACCGGTTCTAGCTCTGTATCCGGTTCAGGCAGGTCTACTTTACGGCTTTTAAAACTGGTAATGGTTACACCCAGTGATATATTCACCCCTTTCATGGAATGGATCCAGATCCCATTCCTGAATGCCAGCCCGAAGTCAAATATAACCGGTCCTTTGTGAATCCCGAAGCCCATTCCCAGTTCCTTAAAATCATATCCGGCCCAAGAATATCCAAACCTGATCGGTAAAGCCGGATTGCGCAATAACTCCGCCCCGATCGACCAACGCCAGCGATCACGGGCAAAGAAGCGGTCTTCAAACCCGGCTACTAAATCGGAGACAACCAATACATCCGGGAATCGCTTGGAAACCGAAATCCTGAACAGCGCCGGATAGCGGGTGGAAAATTGTTTTATTTTTCCATCGGCAGTGAGGTCATAAACCACCTGCTCATCAGTTGGATTGGAGTAAAATAAAGAATCACTGGACATAGTCTGGGCGTTCAATGTATCAATCGTATAAATATAGCGTACTGCATTACTGTCATTTAAGGCTATACCACCCCAGGATAGATGAAATAGATCGTCTGAATTGCCATATCTATTATCGCTGCCAGCCATGATATCTTTTATAAAACTGGGACGGTTCCAGTTGATTTTACCCACAGCATTTATCATTGAACCCCCAACACGCCAGCCATTCAAATCCTTGGTGCAAAAGCCTATATCCAGTCCCAGGCCACTGCCTCCGATTCCCTGCCTGAAATAATAGGTACCACTGCCGTATAGTGCGGTGGTGTCGGTAATCATAAAGGCGGAACTCGAATCAGGATCAATTCCGAAATAAAACAAACCCTGCAAATATTTCAATGTCATTCCCCAGGCAAAATCGGGACTGGGAATAGCAAACGAAAAACCAAATTCATTAACACCCAGTAGGTCCAGCTTCAAGGTCATGTCAACTTCTTCAGTTAAATAGGCACCGTTTCCCTTCAGTATAATACCCATGATGCCAGTGGGAATAGTCATATCGCCAAGAATTACCATATTGGAAGTCAGGGCCATGTTACCGGAAGCAAAATTCATTACCGGAAGGGGCAGGTGCAAATCAGAAAATAATCGTAAGCCCCCGCTGTGGTCCAGTTCACGCAATATCAGATCGGTATCGGCATCAGTTAATGTATCACCACTGATCTCATTCAGATTTCCGAGTGAGATATAATTGCTGACTAACCCAAAGTCAATACCAACCAATTGCAGCATAAAAGGCTTATCCTGCTGCATAGCCAGTAGGGCTGGATTATACCCAACGGCGAAAATACCATCGGCAACTGAACCATAAGCCCCGGCCAAACCAACCGCCCGGGGATCGCGCTTCGACTGACCAAACAGGGAAATTGAGACGATGCAACCAAGTGCAACCAGCCGGACAAATTTAGTACTCGTCATCGGCGCTTCCCTTGTGGTTTGAATTGACGGTGTGGGATCTGAGCCGAGCCACCGCTGCTGAAGGAAGGCGGGACTTCATACAAAGTAAAATACCAGCCGCTCATATCGCTGATATCCGAATCAGCATCCGAAATTCGAATTCGTACACTGTCAAGCTGGGCATCCGGTATGCTCTGAAAGATGGTGCTGGCAATCCAAGGAAAGGAATCAACATTCGTCCAGTTCGATTCCAGCAGCGTCCAATCCTGATCATCTTCAATATCCGGATCGGTTATGGTCGAAAAATCAAGGTCAACTTTTTTTATCTTACCAAATGTACGCCAGCGAATCCAGGTCGTGTCCACCTCTAGAATGTCAACATCAATTGAGTCTCCCCCATTGGGATAAATTATCACCAATTCCCCCGGGGCTGGTTCCATGACACCGGTACTGCTGATCTCAAAGGTCAGAAAAGATTTAATTTCAATATAATCTTCGAGTGAAAGAAAAACCGACAGGGTGTCACCGGTAATGGGATCAAGCGGTGAACCGCTAATGTGAAGCCGCGGGGTGGTATAATTATCACCCGGGCTGCTGATTAAACGTATTTTAGCTGTATCAATAATACTGTTATTGACAATATCGCCGTGATCAG
>DAOWAH010000302.1 GCA_030634675.1 Fidelibacterota bacterium | reverse complement strand
TTGACCATATCAATCAGCATCCGGTGTTCATCATTAAAAAACAAACTATCCATTATTCATCCTTTTGCCATTCAAATTAATCATTAATTTTAAATTGATTACCTTAAATTTTCAATACCTTAATGCAGTTGCTCCCCATGAAAAACCAGCTCCGAAAGAAGCCAGAATAAGATTATCACCGCGTTTGAATTTGCCTTCTGCCAGTGCTTCGCACATGGCAATCGGAATTGAGGCCGCTGTTGTATTGCCGTATTTATGGATATTACTGTAAACCTTATCCATTGTTAAATCCAGCCGTTTAGCCACCGCCTGAGTAATCCGTAGATTAGCCTGATGCGGTATTATTAAGCTGATATCTTCCTTTGTCAAATTATTGGCATCCAGAGCTTCATTGATCACCTGGGGAAAGCGCATTATAGCATGCCGAAAAACCTCTCGACCATTCATATGGGGGTATTGCCGACCTTGATCAAGCAGTTCGTGACTTATATGAGGCTTCAAATTGCAGGCCGGCACTTCAGCCCACAGGGCTTGGCTGTATTTCCCATCAGCATGTAAATGGGAAGAGTAAATCTTGCTTTCTCCTGCACATGGTTGCAGAATTACCGCCCCGGCTCCATCACCAAATAATACCGCCATATCACGCCCTTCGGTGGAAATATCCAAAGCACAGCTCAGTACTTCTCCTCCTACCAGCAGAATATTTTTATACTGACCTGTTTTAATAAACTGATCGGCAATCGATAGACCGTAGATAAATCCGGAACAAGCCACTTTAATATCAAAGGCGCCGATTCCATTTAAGCCAAGTTTATCCTGAATCTGAAAGGCAGAACCGGGAAAGAAATAATCGGAGCTGATAGTTGCACAGATTATAAGATCAATTTCCTCAGTGGCGATTCCGGCCATTTCAATTGCCTGGCGAGCCGCCGCCGCCCCCAAATCAGAGGTGCCTTCCCCTTCGCTTACATAATGTCGTTTTTCAATACCAGTCCGCTCGATAATCCATTCGTTGGAAGTATCCATCATTTCCATTAAATCGAAATTGGTAATGACTTTCTCCGGTACATGATATCCAATCCCGGCGATTTTAGTACTTAGCATTCTTCCACTCCTGATCTTTTAATATCTCTGACGTTCAATTGGATAAATTTTTGTCCCTGCCACTCATTGATTTCCACCACAAAAGCCAGATCAATTGGCAACCCGGTAATCAGCTTTTCATAATGACTGGCCAGATTAAACCCAATAGCATCGTACATTGTTCGTCCCTGCCGCACTCTGAAGCGGATATGATCACCGTTGCCAATTACTTTAGGATGCCCCGCAATTGACAGATTACGAGCAATAAATTTTGGGCGCATATTTCCTGGGCCATAAGGACTTAATTTCTCTAAAAATTCCATAAAACGCTGATTGATATCCACCAGCTTTATTTCTCCATCAACAGTGACTGATGGTATTAAATGCTCAGCTTGAATATGTTCATTGGCATATAAAGTAAAGGCGGATTTAAACTGATCCAGATTTTCCCGGGTCACCGTTAAACCAGCCGCCATAGGATGTCCACCGTAATCTACCAAATAATGACTGGTAGTGGATATGGCTTCGTACAGGTCAAAATCCTTAATACTCCTGGCAGAACCTTTACCCATTCCATTTTTATCGATACTGATAATGACAGCCGGGCGGTTGAATTCTTCTTTTATCCGGGAAGCAACAATACCAACCACACCCGGATGCCACCCCGGTGCTGCTAAAACGATTGCCTTATCGGTAGTTAGGTCTATTTTGGCATTCACCATTCGTAAAGCTTCATCCACCACCTGTTGTTGAATCAATTGGCGACGTTGATTTTCTTCATCCAGTTCAGTGGCCAGTTTAGCTGCTCTTTCACGATCATTAGTGGTAAGTAACTCGACCGAACGGTTGGCATCCCCCATGCGTCCGGCGGCATTGATCCTGGGAGCTAACCAGAATACGATCTGTCCCACGGAAATGGATCCATTGTGTAGATTTGTCTTTTTCAGCAAGGCTCGCAGACCGGGACGTTGGGAATTCTTCAACATCTGTAAACCATGGTAAACAATCACACGATTCTCATCAATGATCGGGACCATATCGGCTGCGGTCCCCAGAGTAATCAGATCCAAGTACTCATTTACACTGTCCGGTGAACCATCATTTAACTTTATAATTGCCGCAATCAGCTTTAAGGCTACCCCTCCTCCACAAAGTCCGGCAAATGGATAATTACACTCGCGGCGGTGGGGGTTCATTACAGCATTGGCTTGCGGTAATTGTGGCTCCGGTGTGTGATGATCCGTAATAATTATATCGAGCCCCAAACTGCGGGTATAATCGACTTGTTCGAAAGCATTGATCCCACAGTCACAGGTAATCAATAATTTGGCGCCCCTGGAATTAGCTTGATCAATACCCGGTTTGGAAAGGCCATAACCTTCCATTTCCCGGTTTGGAATATAAGTTGCCACATCGCCACCTAATGAGCTCAAGGCCAGATACAGCATCGAAGTAGCTGTGGTGCCATCAACATCATAATCACCAAATATCATTATGCGATTTCCGGCAGTTATATGCTTATTAACTATCCGGGCGGCCTTTTCTGTATCACACATTAAAAAGGGATCATGAAACTGTTGTAATGCGGGGGAAAAGAATTCGCGTGAACTTTCCAGCGAACTGATATTACGATTGGCCATTACGCGGGCAATTATTTCACTAGTCTTAAATTCCGTTTTAAGACGACTTACCAAATCAGGATCAGGTTCC
>DAOWAH010000334.1 GCA_030634675.1 Fidelibacterota bacterium | reverse complement strand
GGGAAGTACGAATCAAGACCCGGACAATCGGGTTGAATTTTGCTGAAATTCAATCCCGGAAAGGATTATACGGCTGGGCGCCAAAGTTGCCTTATGTACTGGGGATGGAAGCGTTTGGTAAGATTGATGCAATCGGACCTGGCGTTAGCGACTGGAAAATTGGTGAACCAGTTATTATAGCTACTCAATATGGCGCCTATGCCGAACAGATTGTTGTATCTCAGGATCAGGCTTTACCAGCTCTCCGTGATTTTACGGCAGAAGAAAATGCCGCTTTCGCAGTCCAGTATATGACTGCTTGGGTGGCGTTGTTTGAAATGGCGCGCCTAAAGCCTACCGATACGGTCCTGATCCAGGCTGCGGCCGGTGGTGTCGGTACCGCTGCGGTTCAGATGGCTAAGGCTTATGGCTGTAAAGTATTCGGTACGGTGGGGAGTGATGCCAAAAAACCGGTGGTGGAAGAACTGGGCATCGATGCTGTGATCAATTATCGAACGCAGGATTTTTATTCTGAAATTCAGCAATTAAACCACGGAGGGGTGGATGTTGTACTGGAAGTTGTTGGTGGTGAAGTGTACCGCAAAAGTATCCAATTACTGAATCCTTTCGGCAGACTTATTGTGATTGGGTTTGCCAGTTTAAATCTGAATAAATTGAATCCAATTTCGGTCTACCGGACCCTGCAGGCAATTCCCCGGGTCAATGTGTCAAAGATGGCGGAAAAATCATATTCAGTCGGAGCCTCTCACCTGGGATATTTATTGAAAGATACCGATCGTATGCTGCGCGTCTGGGCTGATATGACTACCTATGTTACCGAGCATAAAATTCATCCGATTGTAGGTCACACATTCAGCTTTAATCAGATGGGTGCTGCTCATACTTTAATGGAATCACGCCAGAGTACCGGAAAAATTGTCGTACGGATTTAAACCATCTTTGCCGTTACTTGCAAATGAGTTTACTGCCTGCTAATCGATGGATTTGACCTGACTAAGGCCGGAATACAGTAGCTAAATTTTGACTGGTCGTTTACGGACGTTGAACCAGTAGCCCAGCCAGATCAGGGAAATTCCGAGGATTTCTGTCAAATACAGAATTTCGGTGTGACCGGCACGGCTAGAGGCTCCACCAATCCCTGGCAGAATGGCGCCGGTTGCGATCAGGATATTGCCGATCATCCGATCCCATGCGACTTGCCGGTTAGTACGATCGCGCCTGAAAGCAATACCGAAGCGATAGGCTGATAATATTGCCCCGCCAATTAGGAAGATAACCGCATACAGATTGATAAACGGGCTGAATGCCCGGACCCATTGCCACTCGAAAACCTTGCCGCTGGGGAGATTGGGATTTATCAGATCGTAATTAACTGGACTGGCAACGACAAACACGCTTGCCAGCACTACGTAGCCAACCATTCCATAGGTTAAGCGTCGGGCAGTGTCAGACTTTAACAGAAACCAGACCGTACCCTGGGCCAGAGGTGCCCCGCCCAGCAATGCTCCAACGATGTACCAGAATTTGAAAATCACCGGGTTCCAGCCCAGCAGCGTAATCCAGCTTTCGGCAAAAGTGCCCAAGCCATAGACTACTACACCAATTCCCCACCACAAAAGGTGCATGGACATACGATTGCCCAAGTAGCGTTGGAAAATCTTCCGAGCAAACAGAATCGAGACAATTGTAGTCATGATGGGTAAGTAATGTAGAATAGTGTTCATAGTGTCTGTTCCTGGTTAATAAAAAAGCCCCCACCGGAGCAGGGGCTCACTGTTGGAGGTCAGTGTAAATTATAATTCGGCAAAATCGAAGATTACTACATCATCATATTCGTTGAACTGAACTTTATAGTCCCCAACCGCAGTCTTGAAAATATAGATGTAGTTATCATTTTCAACGATAACCTGATGGTTGTAGGGTGGTTCAGGATGATATACTAATACCTCAGCGGTACCTTCATAGCCCAGTTCCTGGCTATCGGTGATCCAGGTGGCGTTAGTGGGAATACTTGTTATATCATCAAAAAGATTATCGGTTAATACTGTAACCTCGACACCCTTACCAATATTATAAAGTACCGATGGCATATAGATAGTTCCCATCTCTGGTCCGGTATAAACTGGTATTGTAACTAAGCCTAACTCCCAGTCTTCAGGTGCGATTTCACCAGCGGTTCCGAAATTATAATAAGCAGGATCACCATCTGCGTAATCAAGATTTACGGTTTGTGCCGCTGTCGTTTCAGAAGCATACTTAAAACTGAATGTTGTTGGTGATCCGGACAGGATTTCCAATTTGATCCATTCATAATTAGTCGCACGTACAAAATACACAAGTCCATTGCCCTGGATGCTGTGATCCGTGGGATTATAGGTACTCATATCCATCCAACTGTCACCAATGACGTAGACTGTGCTTGAATCGGTACTATAGCCATAAGGTGGTAATTCAGCTTCGTCGAAAGTTGTATCAGCTTTG
>DAOWAH010000449.1 GCA_030634675.1 Fidelibacterota bacterium | reverse complement strand
TGGTAAGCCTACAGCTTCACCGCAGGCATCCAACAGCGTCCTGGGATAATTTGCCCGGTAATAATCCAGGTTGGGTGTGTGGGCAGCTACCACAGCATTACCTTTCGGATTTTCGTTGTAGCCAACTCCGTCCATTACAATTAGCACCACAGGTTTCATCGCCTTATTCCCACTATCAATTCAATAAATCCGCTCACATTAAAAACTCCAAAATGATTCAATCCGATAATTGTTTTAATTTGCTAACTATCAATTTACTTCATCTGTGCGATTCGAATCATTGGTGCAATTCAGCAGCTATATATTGTGAGGGGACATTGCTAATTCTCACCAAAGTAACGATCATTGACAACTTTATCATATTAACTCAGTCATATTAACCATTGAAGATTAAAAAACCAAAAGGGACGTTATAAATCAAATCCAAATCCTATGTTGATTTTACGACGCCAAGAACCAAAATCTAACTACTGCAAATAATTATCAATATAAGCATATCATTCAGGGGACGGAATGGACCGCAAAATTGAGAAAAAACGCTGGACGCCGAAGAAGCTGACCGGAATCGCCGGGGGGATTGTCGTGGGGGTCCTCATCATTTACCAGGTTGGCTTCAGCGATAAAAGTTCCCGCCTCAACGTCGAACGCCAGCGACTGGTTATATCCACCGTAAAAAGAGGCGATTTCCAGGAATTCATCCCTGTCATTGGGACAGTGATTCCAATAAAAACCATCTATCTCGATGCCATTGAAGGCGGATCTGTTGAGCACCTGTTTCTGGAAGCGGGCAGTTATGTGAATAAAGGCGATCCGATTCTCAGGCTGGCCAATACCAACCTGTTACTAGATATCATGTACCGGGAAGCGGAATTGTTCCAGCAATCCAATAACCTGCGCAATACTCGTCTGGCCATGGCAGAAAATCGGCTGACCCTGAAAGCGCAATTGATCGAACTGGATTACCGCATCAAACAATCCAAACGGAATTACGACACTCAGGCCGAACTGGTAGATAAAAGTTTAATTGCCAAGCAACAATTCGAAGCAGCTCAGGATGAATACGAATACCTGCAACAAACCAGGGATTTGACGATGGAATCCCACAAACAGGATTCGATCTTCCGTGAAGTACAACTGGAACAATTGGAAGAATCACTGGTGCGGATGGAAGCCAATCTGAAAATCGTCAAACAGAACTTAGACAACCTGACGATCAAAGCGCCCGTATCGGGGCAACTAACATCACTGAACGCCGAAATCGGCGAATCCAAGAGTCGGGGTGAGCGCTTGGGGCAGATCGATGTTATGGACGGCTTCAAGCTGCGGGTCAATATTGACGAATATTACATCTCCCGGGTTGCGATCGGACAGACCGGCACATTCACTTTCGCCGGTGATCAATACCAACTGGCGGTAAAGAAAGTTTATCCGGAAGTGCTGAATGGGCGTTTCGAAGTTGATATGGAATTTGTGGGCGCGGAGCCGGAAGGTATCCGCCGGGGGCAGTCCCAGCATATCCGGTTGGAGCTGGGTGATCCCTCAGAAGCCCTTTTGCTGGCACGAGGCGGGTTCTTCCAGAAAACCGGCGGCCAGTGGGTCTATCTACTGGAGGAATCA
>DAOWAH010000439.1 GCA_030634675.1 Fidelibacterota bacterium | reverse complement strand
ACAAGAAGAGGAAAACAAAAAAAACCCACCTAGCAAGAAATAGTGGTATATGCATATCAAATTTTAAATCTATAACTTATAATAGTTCTGTATGCCCGACGTCCGTGCCGCTTAAACCCCGCAAACGTGGGGTTTTTCTTTAATCACCATTCTGTGGTAGAACGTCCCGATTCTATCGGGAAGGTCGCGAGTTCCCCCGACAAGTTGGGGTGCCCTCGAAAGTGAGAATTTATCGGGCTGGCATTACCCTGATAAAAACCGTTTAACTGTTTCATTGGCAAACCCCGATTTCCCGCAATAATTGTTAATATTATTCATCAATCCTGATTCAGTTTTGACTATCATATAATTGGAATTGAAAGAACGGGAGAATCCATGAATATCACAAAGACCATTATGCACGAGTTGCATTTTTAAGTATTTTCCTCAATTTTGTATGATGACTTAGATGTAAATAATGCTATTCTTAAATTGGAACAATCATCAGAGAGATAAAATAATTGAATGATATAGAGTAACATGCGATATGCGATTATAACCAATCCTGTCTCCGGGGGGTTAACCCCGGATCAAAAGCGTTCAGCGCTGGCAAACGCGGCAAATATTTTAAAGTCCGAAATTCATGGACTTAATACAACATCGGCAATCGAATTCCGACAATGTGCACGAGACCTTGCCGAGCAATGTGACGTGTTGGTTGCCGCAGGAGGAGATGGAACCTTCTCTGACATCATTAATTCCGTCGATACGGTTCAAACACCAATTGCCTATCTACCGTTAGGTACCGGTAACGCTATGCAACATGCCCTGAGTTACAAGGGAACTTTAACCGATCTTGCGAATCGCATTCAAGTAGGCCAGATTCACGAATACGATCTAATCGATTGCGATGAAAAAAAACGAGCCTTCATGGTATCGGTTGGGATTGAAGGTACGATTATTCAACTCCGGGATCACTACCTTTCAAAAGGTTCCACCGGATTCAGAGCATATTTTAAGTCGACCCTGAAGGCCTATCTAAAGGAGTATAAACGAGTTATTGCTACGATTACGATAGATGATGAAATTTTCGACGTGCAAAATCTATTGAGCCTAATAATTGCCAAACAGCCCTATTATGGGTTTGGATTGAAGATTGTTCCCAAAGCACGGTTCGACGATCGGCAATTACATATTTTGTCCATCAATTCAGGGTTGCTTAAGTCTTACATTAGTGGGATTACTGCATTTACTATCGGCAATCGTGTCGGAGAATATCGCACAGGTCGACAAGTTACCGTAAATTTGGAGCAACCATTGGTCCTTCAAATCGATGGCAATGAAGCTTGGCAAGCGGAAACGTTCAATTTCACCATTTTACCGAAGGCGTTGAAAATCAAATGTTAAAAAGTTATCCATTAACCGACCTTCATAGATCTAAGAGCAAAATCATAATACTGTTTTTCATTTATTCTACTGTGCTGGCAGGTCAAGATTCATTTATAAACAGATCGATCACTCTGACTTCAAGTGAAAAAAAATTACTAGCTCAAGGCGAAATTATCGTTCGTGATTTATCCACCGACCAAAAGGCTGGAAAAACTGTTGAAGCAATTGGATTAATTAAAGCCGGCATCGATGATGTATACCAGGTTTTGTTGAATTTTGAAGATTATAATGAATT
>DAOWAH010000369.1 GCA_030634675.1 Fidelibacterota bacterium | reverse complement strand
CAGCCGCTGAAACGGGAATTAGCCCTATTTCAAATAGATCATTTTGCGGCTGAAGGTCACCGGCAGAAATTCATCAACCTGAGCCTGAATAGTGACAAAATATACACCACTGGAATAACCATGCCCATCCCACGAATATTGATAATTGCCCGGTTCGCTGTGTATATCCTCCAGGAAAACATCAATTTTCCTCCCGGTGGCATCAGTTATAAACAGACTGATGGTGGCCGATTGCAGCAGATCGAAGGCTATGGTGGTCTTGGCATTAAATGGATTGGGGTAATTCTGATACAGGGCAAAGACCTCGGGGATAGCTATTTCCGCGGTTCGCACCCGGGTCAGATCATTGGGATCGCCCAAGGTACCGAAGGAAGTAGCAATCCAGGGACCGCCATCTGGAATACGGGCTTCAAAATTATTACTTGTCAGATCCACAGGCCGGCTCTCGATAATTTTCCAAGTACTGTCATTAACTTTTTTAACCAGTGATACCCACCCACTATTCAAAGAGTTGTCAGTAAGCCAGGAATAGGTCTGGTATTCATGTTCTTGATTGAAGTAGGAAAGGTCAATTACCAGACTGTCATTCATGAACAAACTCAGGCTAATGGTCGAGTCGGCTTTACCACTTACCTCGACCGAAATACGGGAATCATCCAGCAGGAAAATCAGTTCATTTATATAAAATTTATCTGGGTTGTGCGTTAAATATTTTTCATCCCAGTGAAGGGAATCAGTAAGAACATATTCATCATTAAGGGCGCAGACAAAGCCGAATTCGCAATTAGTTGAAAATTGTTGAATAAGTATTCCATCAGCATTTAAGGTCACCCATTGAATCTCAGGTGGTACCTGTATGGTATCCCGATAACCAACCACCTGCTTTCGGTCGATTGTCAGGGGATAGCTGATATTGTCCAGTGTAAGTATTACATTGCTATCAGCTATTTTACCCGGTTGTAGATAGACCAACTCCAGTTGTCTATACCCACTGGAATCAATCGCCAGACTGACAATTCTTACCGGATCAAACCGGTTAAGCAGCAACAGGGCTGCAGTATAACTATCCGTAATCGGTTGAGTCCACTCCTTCAGGGGCAAGAGAAAATCCATTTTCTTGGATTGCCATTCAGATGGCGTAAGTAAAAAACTGTTCCGCAGGTAGATTTCATGAATATCAATTTCCCTTTCCAGCGATTTAATAAAATCATCGGCAAATGATATCCATCCAAGAGAATTGAAATAAGAAAAATCATTCAACGGAAATTGGTCAAACCAGCTTTGATATTCCAATTGATCAGCAGCGAACATGGTTTGCAGCTTGATCTGGTTTTCCGAACCAATTTCAGGAAACAGCTTCAATAATTCTTGGCGTAAGATTTCATCTATAAAATAATCATCCACAGTATAGAAAGAATCTGGTGTGGCTGAAAATTGGGCCGCCAGACTGTCTTCCAATTCCGCAGCCCTGGTAAACGGTGGCGTTACCAAAGAACTTTCCAGCAACCGGCCATTCTCGGTAAAAATTTCCACGCGGTAGAAATAATGTATATTTGGTTCCACTGCTTGATCCAGATAGCGCGATTGCCCAATTTCCACATCTGATATTGAATCAAATCCTGAATCCGGATTCAAAGCACGATAGATTGTCGCCGAATGAACCGTGACCGTCTCCGGTACCGCCCAGACCAACAGGATTGATCCGACGCCGCCGAATACATCCAGAGGAACTTCAGGTGCTACGAAGGTGGTATCTCCCTGTCCCCAACCGAACGAAAAAAAGACAATCAGGACCAGGATCAGATTTTTAGGTAGTTGATTAAGCATTTTGCATACGCTGACTATTAGCAATTTGGAATAACCGGTTAAATAAGGCAAGTATTATATTAAAAAGATCGGACTTTATTTAATCAAGATTAATTTCCGGGTTGCCGTTTGATCGCCCTGTTTTAGCCGTGCGAAATAAACTCCTGAAGGCTGATTACCGGGTTGCCAGGTGACAAAGCGCTTACCGGGATAGGCATAACCCTGGAAAGCAGTTTCGATGAATTGCCCGTACAGATTGAATATATCCAGCTTGACTTCGCCGTAATGTCGGGTGGCTATCATCATCCTGGTAACCAAATTAAAGGGATTGGGGAAAGCGGGACCTAAAGCTATCGATTCCGGTAAATCACCATTGGCAGGTCCAAAGCCT
>DAOWAH010000153.1 GCA_030634675.1 Fidelibacterota bacterium | reverse complement strand
CCATTGCCCTGGATGCTGTGATCCGTGGGATTATAGGTACTCATATCCATCCAACTGTCACCAATGACGTAGACTGTGCTTGAATCGGTACTATAGCCATAAGGTGGTAATTCAGCTTCGTCGAAAGTTGTATCAGCTTTGATTGCCACTACTTGGGCAGAAGGATTAAGCTTGACGAGATAATTCTGGTTTTCATATTCAAATTTCAGGTCGTATGTATCCACAAATTCATTATCATCGAACGAGAACAATTGTGCTGAAATCTGAATATCTCCGGAATAGGCGGAAATCAGAATATTACCATCGTCATCGTTATTATCTTCACAGCCGATAGTAATAAACAGCAGTAGCGCCAGTGGAATAATTAACCATTTCATTTTCATTGTGATTCTCCTTAATTAAAATTCTGTTGTTATTTCGGCATAGACCCGCCGACCGATAAAAGGTCCGTAGGTTTCATCGGTATAATCGAGAATATTCTGGCTGCCGATGGCCAGTTTTGTATACCGGGTTAAAGCGTATTTCACATCCAGATCGATATTGCCGAACGTTTTACGTTTGATTGTAGCACGAACAAAATCGTCGACATCGGTATTGAATTCTTCGGGGTAATAAGGGCCGACCAGTTTGACCTTAACGCTACCTGACAGTTTACTTTTTTTATCTTGATAACTCAGTCTGACATTACCAGTGTGGGGCTGCGTATTTGATAATAAGGAGTCGGTTTCAACATTGCGATTATCAACGAAATTATAACTCCAACTGGCCAGCCATTGATTGGAAATTTTCCAGCGATTTTGAAATTCGATTCCTGTGTACCGGACTTCGTTGATATTCCGGTAACTGAATACATTTGGCGCATAAATGAAATCGTCGATCATATCATAGAATTTTGTATAATAAACCATCAGACTGACGTGATATTCCCCGGGATGATAGTACTCCACCCCGATATTTCCACCTGCTGACCGTTCCGGTTTAAGATCGATATTACCAAGTACCGAATAGCCAATTCCCGCGTGGTACCAGTCAATATAACGTTCCATGAATGATGGCTGGCGATAGCCGCGGCCATAAGCAGCCCGCAGTTTCCAGCGTTCGGTAAGAGCGTACATAGCTGCCAATCGGGGACTGATTACCGGTGTAATTTCATCATTATCATCCCAGCGGGTACCAAGAACCAGAGTTGTTTTTGCAAACGGACTGATTTCCAATTGTCCATACATGCTAGATGTAGTCATTGAGTGATCACCAACACCCCGTCGCTCTCCGGCATAGCTGGTCACACCTTGTTCAAAACCGACATTCAAGGTTGAATTGCCTTTGGAATAAATACCAATTAATTCGAATTCCAGATCATCAGCGGTTGTTGTATCGCGGCTCTCATATATTTTTGTAGCCACATTCCAAGGTCGTATTTGATCGTAATGACGGTAATAATCTGCCCAACGGCCAATAGCCTGTATTTCCAGTGACTGGCTTGGTTTGTAACTGAGGTCGGTCAATAAATTATTCCGGTTTAACTTGGTTGCTGCATTCATGGCAGAGGAATGACTCTCTTCCAGGCTGTGGTATAAGTTATATTTCGAATGCAATTTGAATCGTGATGATAGATTGTATGTCAGTTCACCCCCCATACTGAAACGATTGATTTCATCTACTGAAATATGCGTTGCAATATCATTGGGCTGGGCAAAGGTATAATCCAGATTTATTCGGCCGGCGAAAGTTTTATTGCCATAACCCAGATTGGTCTGCAGATTGGTCGTTTTCCCGTTCCGCGGTCCAAAGAACTGTTTTTCGCCATTTACCAGCATTGTGGTCAGATCACCGGATTGTCGTAAACGTGCGGATACTTTAAATCCACTGATCAGCTTGCTGGTAATTACATTAATCACCCCACCCATAGCCTCACTACCGTAGAGTGAGGAATTGGGGCCTTTGATAATTTCGATTTTTTCAATAATTGATGTGGGAATCTGCTCCAATGAAACGCGATTGTTGAATTTGCCGGTTATGGGTTGACCATCGACCAGAATTAAAATATAGCGGGAATCGATTCCCATCAGGTTTACTACCGCGCCGCCTTCCACGGAAGATGTAACTGCCACGCCAGCGCGCTGGTTCAGCAATTCACCCAGATCCATGGTACCACTGTCGTTGATATCTTTTTTGGAAATAATTTCGGTGGTCACCGGGACGTTTTGATGGATTTTTTCCGTCCTGGTCCCGGTAACCACCACCTCATTCAGCTGAAAAAATGTCTCCGATAATTTGATGATTAATGGATTGCTATAATCAGCTTTAACAGATAACCGCTTGTCCTCATAAGCGATATGAGAAACAAAAATTGTGTATGTGCCCACCGGCAAATTATTAATAGCAAAATTGCCATCAATATCGGTTGCACCACCAGTATTCATTCGCTCAACGATTACATTGGCATTGATTACCGGTTCGCCGGAAGCAGCATCAATTACCCGTCCGCTGATACCAGCGGCTATCAGGGCAGTGCCGCCGATCAATAAAAACAGGATTGGTTGTAGAATTCGCGGGTACGGCATTTTGGTGTTTGGATTATTATTTAGTTAAAGATCAGTGGGCAGCGGGTTCCGCAAAGTTCAGTAGCAGTCGTGTTACGACATCTTCAATTTCCGATTCGGATACTTCACCACGGTCCTGGCGGGTAAATACCATTTGATGGAAAATACCACCAATCGCCTGGAGCATTAATTCCGGTTTCAGATTGGTGAATTGACCAGCTGCAATTCCATCTTTCAGTATTGATAGCAGGGTAGCGTAAAGCCGTTCCTGATACGGTTTCCAAGTTGGTTTGTCGGTGCTCTGGCTGAGCGTCCGGGCAGCGTTGAATAAAAACTCGAAGCGGGTACGTTCGTTGTCAACGATCTCCGCCAGCGTTTTCAGAATTTTCAGAAAAGTCTCTTTTGGTGAATAATCAGAATGAATGATATCCTCGATGCTGAGCCATAGTTTCTCCCAGCCTTCCACCATTATGGCGGTAAACACTTCTTCTTTGGAAGGAAAATAATAATAAAGCGTACTCTTACCGAAACCGGCTTGCTGGGCGATTTCATCCATCGTGGCGTTTTCAACGCCTTTCTCCCGGAATACTTCCAGAGCGCCTTCAAGGATACGATCCTTGCGAGCTTGTCGTTCTTCCAATTTTCGATTAGTTAACATTGCAGACCGTATATTCTGTTTTTCGAATCCTGAGTCGAAATTACGACTACTTGATCGGTTGCGCAATTATTTATATGAATAATTTTGGGAAAATTATATTACGCTATAAGCTATTTAGTTCGCTTCCAAGGCCGCAAAACAAACGGAATCAATACCAGAAAAACGTCAAAACGCAGGCCAATGATAAATATTACAATCGCAATCAATATACGCTTGCCCAGGGGCGAAACTAGAAAAGTCCGAAATTTATCCACCCAGTTTGGTCTTCACGCTGTCTAATTTATCCTGCATCGTTTGCTCGCGATCGGTGCGAGTACCGAAGCGCAGGGTGGAAGAGATCCTTGGAGCGCCCATTTCGTGCACCCGTTCATGGCAGGTCCGAATTGCATCGAAAACAGCATCCCATTCGCCCTCGATGTTGGTGCCATAAGCATGTAACTTGAATTCCAGTCCGGCTGCCGCCAGTATTTTTTCGCACTCCGCTATATATTTGGATACCGATACACCTACGCCCATTGGCACAATGCAAAAATCAGCGATTACTTTCATTTTTAATCCTTTGTTTTTCATTTGAATTTACGAATAGAGAAGCCTTGGTAGAGAGCAAAGAGCAGGGAAGTGCAGAGGAGCAGAAGAGCAGGGGAGATGAGGGGCAGGAGATGCTATATTTCTCGAGCGTTTTTACCACCGCCGGTCTCCAGCACCCCAACCTGTGCCCCAAAAATCGGGGACTTTCTACCTGCGCTACGGCTTCGGTAGACAGGCAGTTGGCAGGCAGAACCCCAACCTGTGCTCCGAGAATCGGGGACTTTCTACCTGCGCTACGGCTTCGGTAGACAGGCGGTTGGCAGGCAGAACCCAGAACTTCATATTATTACTGTGCGTTTTCTGTACCTCTGCGGCAATCTCCAATCTTCAATTTTAAATCTTAAATCTAAAACGGAAACCTTTTGTAATTTGTCACATTGGAGTGACTTATGTTCAGTAGACTTTTAGCATTGTTTATCGGTATTCCGCTAGTGGAAATCCTGATCCTGATCAAGTTGGGAGAGGTGATGGGTTTCTGGAATACTATCTTTTTAGTGATCGGTACCGGAATTGTCGGCGCCTACCTGGCCAAATTGCATGGCCTCACAATCTGGTACCAGATTCAACAGGATTTGCAGATGGGTCACATGCCGACTGATAAACTAATGGACGGTTTATTGGTGCTGGTGGGCGGCATCGTGCTACTGACTCCAGGGCTGCTGACCGACATTCTTGGTTTAGCCTTATTATTTCCCCTGACCCGGACAATTTTCAAACAATGGTTAATAGAGCGGTTTACGACCATGGCCCAAAACCAGGAAAACAGTTTTTTCATCAGATGAAATTTATTATTTATTTTAGTTTATTTTGTCTGGGATCATGGGGGCTACTATCAGGCTTAATTCATCAACCGGTGGCCGTTGAAATTTTCTGGGGTATGTTGGGACCCTGGCTGGTCGGTATCATAACAATTATACTGGCTCAGCGTACATTTCACCAAAAGCCTCAGGACCTTACCAAATTGATGATTAAATCATTCTTTGGAAAAATGATATTTTACGCGGTATATATTAGTTTATTGATTCTTTTCGGGTCAATGGAGACAGTTCCTTTCGTCATCAGTTTCACGGTCTATTTTATTGTTCTGCATATTATTGAAGCCTTATACTTGCAGTCTATTTT
>DAOWAH010000059.1 GCA_030634675.1 Fidelibacterota bacterium | reverse complement strand
GGCAGTGAGATTATTATGAAAATTGCATTAATCATTTTAATAACAATTTCTAACGTTATTGTTAACGGTCAAGATACGATCTATGATGAAACATTTGATCCAGGTACTTTAGTGGAGCCGGAACCAAGTTGGCCGATTGTGTTAAACCCATTCATACCAGATTCCACTATCATTAACCAGTTATTGGAAGATGGAGCGCTCGAATCCCAAAGAGATGGTTATCGAGTTCAAGTATTAACTACCAGGTTTGTAGCCGAGGCCAATAGCTTGCGTAATAAACTAACTCCAATGATAAGGGACAGTATTTATATTACTTACGAGGTTCCAAATTATAAGGTACGGGTAGGCGATTTTATAAACCGCAGAGAAGCGGAAAATTTACAGGATGTAATAAAAAATTTAGGATACGGTACAGCGTGGATTGTGCGTAGCCGTGTAGAACCGCGGAATCAAGATTTCTAATATTTCTTTTAATCAATATGATTCATGTTTTTCTCTGACCAACTTAGGTTGGAGCAATCAATTGATATAGCTAATTTTAACCATATTTAAAAAGGTGATTTATGTCCGGACACAGTAAATGGGCTACGATCAAACGGAAAAAAGCCGTTACTGATCAAAAACGCGGGAAAATATTTACTAAAATAATCAAAGAAATAATGGTTGCCACTCGGGTTGGTGGTGGCGACGAAGAAGCTAATCCCCAGTTGCGGCAGGCAATCATCTTGGCTAAAAGCGCCAACATGCCCCAGGAAAATATCAAGCGGGCGATACAAAAAGGTACCGGCGAATTGCCGGGACAGACCTTTGAAGAAGCCACTTATGAGGCATATGGACCGGGCGGAGTTGCTATCTTGATGGAAATATTAACAGATAATAAAAATCGAACTGTGGCGGAAATTAGGCACTTGATAACAAAATACGGCGGGAACCTCGGTGAAAATGGCAGTGTCGCCTGGATGTTTGACAGAAAAGGAACGATTTCTATTATGAAAGCGGGGGTAGACGAAGAATCTTTATTTGAAGCAGCATTAGAAGCCGGAGCGGAAGATTTTAATAGCGAAGAAGAGGAAGTTTTTATTATTACAACCAGTCCGGTTGATTTGATGAATGTCCGCGAAGCCCTGGAGTCGCAACAGTATGAAATAGAAGCATCCGAGTTGGAAATGGTACCAAAAAACCTGCAAAATGTAACCGGACCAGCAGCGGAGAAATTAATGACCTTAATGGAATTGTTAGAAGATCATGATGATATTAAAAACGTATTCTCTAATTTTGATATCGATGAAGAACTAATTTCGCAGGCTTAATCTTTATGCGGGTCATTGGAATCGATCCGGGATTAATTATCACGGGTATTGGAATTGTTGATCAAGCTGGAAATGATATTAAATATCATCATCATGGCACTATTAAACCACCAGCAAAAAAACCATTAGCTGAGCGATTGGATTTTCTGTTTACCAGTATTATGGAAGCTATAAAACAGTATCAGCCCGATGTGGTTGCAATTGAAGATACTTTCCATGGTAAAAATATCAAAACAGCGGTATTATTGGGTCAAGCCCGGGGTGTATTGATGCTGGCCGGCGCACAAACAAAAACTCCTTGTTTTGAATATGCTCCGCGGAAGATTAAGCAATCAGTAGTTGGTAACGGTGCCGCAACTAAAGATCAGGTGCAATTTATGGTAAAATCAATACTACATTTGAAGGAGTTGCCAACGCCAATAGATGCCTCGGATGCTCTTGCTATTGCCATTTGCCATTTGCACCAGAAGCTATGAGAGTTGAAAATGATTGATTCAATTGCCGGACGACTGCACTCCAAACAGCCCACCGAAATCATCATTGATATAAATGGATTTCGATTAAAATTAAATATAAGTGTACCAACTTACGATCACCTGCCGAACATAGACGAAGCAGTGGATTTGCTTACTTATCTGCATGTCCGGGAAGATATTTTGAATTTATACGGTTTTTCCAGTGTTGAAGAACGGAAATTATTTCTATTATTAATTGCTATAACCGGAATTGGTCCTCGATCAGCCATGACAATATTGTCGGGTACAAATCCACGTGAGTTTAAAAACCGGATAATAGCCGGTGATGTTAAATCACTTACCAGAGTGCCTGGAATCGGACCTAAAACAGCTAAACGGATTATTCTCGAATTAAAAGAGAAATTTGTTGCTTTTCAGGAAGACGACAACCTTGATTTTTTGTCAACTGAAACTACCCCCCTACATAATGACGCTATCCTGGCTTTGATGTCGCTCGGATATAAGCGTTCACAAAGTCAGCGGGTTCTCAAGGAACTGGAGAAAGATGGTCAATTATCAGGGGGACTGGAAACCATCATCAAAAAGGCTCTATCAAAAATGTAAAGGTGTAGTATGAAAATTGCGACTAGAATTGATCGTCTTGGTACCGAAACCGCTTTTGCTGTATCAGGTCAAGCAGCTGCCTGGGCGGCAAAAGGGAACAAGGTTTATCCTTTTCATCTGGGTGATATGAATCTGCCCACTCCGGCAAATATCGTTGAGGCCGCAAATAAGGCTATTGCGGATGGAAAAACCGGTTATTGTCCCGCCGCTGGAATACCACTATTGCGTGAAACCCTGGCAAATGATGTGGGGGAGCGTCGCGGTGTCGTATACGGTCCGGAAAATGTTGCCGTTCAACCGGGCGGTAAACCGGTAATAGGCAAATTTATTGCTGCGACCATGAATCGGGGTGACGAAGTTCTCTACCCTAATCCCGGCTATCCGATCTATGAATCACAGATCGAATTTTTTGGTGGCGTAGCCGTTCCATACAGATATACCGAAACTGACACTGGATTTGCCATCGATCTTGACCGACTTGAAGAATCCATCACTGAAAAAACGCGGATTTTGATTTATAACAATTATCAGAATCCAATCAGTGCCGCCTCCACTCCCGAGGAAATAGCTGCTTTAGCCGAACTTGCTGTCAAGCATAATCTGATGGTATTGACGGATGAAGCCTATTATGAAATTCGTTACGGCGGTGAGCCGCGCTCAATTGTCGCTTTTCCAGGAATGCGGGATCGGACTGTAGTGTTGTACACCTTCTCAAAGAAATACGCAATGACTGGTTGGCGTCTGGGAGCTGCTGTTGGCCCGGAAGAAATCATTAATATCATCGCTAAACTCAATGTAAATGCTGAATCTTGTTCAAATCATTTCATTCAATGGGCTATGTTGGAAGCTTTAACCGGTGATCCTGGTGGGCCATTACAAATTCTGGCTACTCTAAGGGAACGGCGTGATACAGCAGTCGCTGGTTTAAATGCCATTGATGGCATCAATATACCGACTCCGAACAGCACATTTTATCTGTTTCCCAATGTTACCAGTGTTATGAAGCGCAAGGGTTTCACGTATGTGAATGATCTGATGACCGGAGCTTTGCATGAGCCTGGCGTCTCATTTTGTACCCTCAACCATTTTGGCCGGCCGTTAGCGGATGAAAAAGAGTATTTCATCCGACTGGCATATTCCGGAATTGACGTCGTGGATATCAATCTGGGATTAGCTGCTTTGAAAAATTATTTCGAAGATTGAACTCAAAACTATTATCTCTGAATAAAACCATTTTTCTTCCTAATCTTGTATACCTTAATTCCATATTGTGATTTGTGTATCGAAACTCGAAAATTGATTGGAAATCGTGAAAAGAACCGCACTCTATGATCAGCATGTAGCTTTGAATGCCAAGCTTGTACCTTTTGCCGGCTATACTATGCCAGTTCAATATAGTGGAATTGTCCAGGAACATCTGACCGTAAGATCGGCTGCCGGACTGTTTGACGTTAGTCATATGGGTGAATTCATTGTCAGTGGGCCGAAGGCGGAAAAATTCTTGCAGTATGTAACCCTCAATGATGTTGCTGCGCTGAAGCAGGGCCAGGCTCAGTACTCGGCTATGTGCTACGATAATGGTGGTATTGTTGACGATTTGTTGATTTATCGTTTTGCTGATTATTTTATGGTTGTCGTTAATGCATCCAATATAAACAATGATTATCAATGGATGGAAAAGCACTTGATTGATGGGGTGTCACTGGAAAACCACAGTGAAAAAATCAGTTTAATTGCTATTCAGGGTCCCCAGGCACGTACTATATTAAACCAGATCGCATCGAATCATTTGGATGATCTTCCGTTCTATCATTTCCGGAATGGAACGCTGACGGGGAAAGCGGTAACTATCGCCCGCACTGGTTATACCGGAGAGCTGGGCTTCGAAATTTACGGTAAGAATGATGATATACCCTTGATTTGGACAGAATTGCTGCAAAAGGGTGCTGAATATGGTTTGGTTCCGGTCGGACTAGGCGCTCGTGATACCTTGCGCTTGGAAATGAAATATTGTCTTTATGGTAATGATATCGATGAAACTACCAATCCGATCGAAGCCGGCTTGGGATGGATAACAAAATTGGAAAAGGGAGATTTTATTGGTAAAGCAGCAATCCTGGAAAAGAAAACTAATTGGAGTCGCCGGCTGGTCTGCTTAGAAATGCAGGAACGAGCCATACCGCGTCCTGGTTACAAGGTTTACGATGAGGACAATGAGATTGGATATATTACCAGCGGTACACAGTCCCCGGTATTGAAAAAGGGTATTGGATTAGCCTATCTGAACCGTGGTTTTACTAAATCCGGCAACGAGGTTATGGTGGCAATCCGTGATCAATTTAAAAAGGCGCTGGTTGTGAAGCCGCCTTTTTATAAGGATGGGACTGCTCAGGATTGATGAAGGTAACAGTAGTATATCAATTGATAATTTTTTATAATGTATGTCATAAAATCTTATTGTTTGGTTGAAATACAGTATGGGCACATCAATTCTAGTTACCGGCGGAGCAGGATTTATCGGTTCAAATTTGGTTGACCGGTTATTACAAAATAACCGGCGTGTTATTTGTTTAGATAATTATAATAATTTTTATAATCCTAAAATAAAGCAATTGAATCAAGAGGGACATTTCCGATATAAGCGATTTGAATTTCATAAAGGTGATATTCGCGACAGCAGATTTATTGCCGAGTTGTTTCAACAATATGATTTTGGTACTGTAATACATCTGGCTGCTATGGCTGGAGTCCGCCCGTCAATGGAACAGCCTTTGGTATATACCGAAAACAATATTATCGGTACTCAGAATTTACTGGAAACAGCCATAAAACACCGGCTGAAACATTTTATCTTTGCTTCATCATCTTCAGTTTATGGTAATAATACCAAAACACCTTTTTCCGAGGACGATCGTGTAGATTCGCCGATTTCTCCCTATGGAGCGACAAAAAAAATGGGTGAGTTGCTTTGTTACACCTATCAGCATTTGTATCATATACCAGTGTCCTGTCTTAGGTTTTTCACAGTTTATGGCCCCCGGCAACGTCCTGAAATGGCCATTCACAAGTTTGTTCGTATGATCTTAAAAGGTGAACCGATTCCCTTTTTTGGTGATGGTGATACAGCACGGGACTATACTTATATTGATGATATTATTGATGGTATTATTGCTGTGATGAAACAGCCCAACGATTTTATTATATATAACCTTGGTAATTCCGATCCAATAAAATTATCTGAACTAGTTGAAACAATTGCTGATATTTGTGAAAAAACCCCAATTCTTGAACAACTTGAAATACCAGCAGGTGATGTTGTACAGACATACGCCAATATTGAACGAGCCAGGATGCGGTTGGGATATGAACCTAAAACTGATATTAAAACTGGTTTGACGCGCTTCGTGGAGTGGTATCAGCATATGTCCAATAATAACAAAAATCTTTATTTATGAAAGAAAAACGTTTAGAAATAGCCGGTTTGCTTACAATTGCTATTGCGTTATTCGTTCTAGCCAGCCTGATTGGTTTCAGTCCCAGCGAAGAGCCCTCATTGTCACCTTTACTGGCGATTGACAATCCCATGGGAATCGTTGGGGTTTATACCGCCCACTTCCTGATTAAGCTGTTTATCGGTTATTTTGCCTATGCAATTCCTTGCCTGGGATTAGCCTGGGGATGGTGGTTATTCAGTAAACTACCGGTCAAGCCCTTAATCCGGTTCAGTGGTCATTTACTGGTATTAATCGCTTTGTCAGCAATTGGAATTGGATTAGTGGCCATAATCCGTAATCCCTATAATCCCAACCTTTTATACTCCGGTCTGACTGGTGGAGTTATTGCGGTAACTTTACATGATTTCTTGGGAACTGTAGGAACCAGTCTGGTAATAGTGGCCGGCTACCTGGTGGTGGTGCGCAGTTATTTCAATTGGAATTATTACACACCTTTCAAATTGTTGGGTGAAAGATTCCGGTCATGGCAGGATACAAGGATCCAATTGAGGAAATCCCGCGAAGATGAAGAAGATAAATATAAGCATACCAAGGCTTTGCTAAAAAAGATAGATCAGCAACGTGAATTGGAGGAAGAGGCTTTGCGATCAGAATCCGGGTCGCAAGAATCCGGAGAACCGGAATCCGAACAGGATGATTATTTAAGTCAATTGGAATTGTTACATCCAACGGATGAAGATGCCCCTCCGGGTGATCTCCCGGTAAGTCCCACACAAAATGATCAAATCCCGGTTAATTCTGATGCAACCACCGAAGAAGATATTCGGGTCGATGATGAAATTGTCGAGGATGAAATCAATCTTGATGCTTTGAAGGAACGTAAACAACCTCGGCGCAGGTATCAGTTACCATCCTCGGATATTCTGACTACTCCTGAGGGGGTAATCGATGGACAGACCCGGGAGGAGCTGTTAGAGCGGGCTAATTTCTTAGTCAATTCACTAAACACCTTTGGTGTAGAAGGCAAAGTAGTCAATGTTTCTCCTGGACCGGTAATTACTTTATTCGAGGTGGAGCCGGCTGAGGGAGTGCGCATCAGTAAGTTTACCGCCCTAGCTGATGATCTTGCCCGAGTGATGGAAGCCAGTCGTGTCCGAGTGATTGCACCTATTCCAGGTAAGTCATCGGTTGGCATTGAGATACCTAATCGAAATCCAGCGGTGGTCTATTTCAAATCCGTGATCAATTCGGAAAAGTTCGCTTCTGCTGAATCATTGCTGACATTAGCAGTTGGGAAAACAACTTCGGGCGAAATTGCCACAATGGATCTGTCCAAAATGCCGCACTTGCTAATTGCCGGTACAACGGGTTCAGGTAAGTCGGTCTGTTTAAATACAATAATCTGCAGTATCCTGTACCAGGCTACACCGGAGCAGGTAAAATTTGTTATTATAGATCCCAAGAAGGTCGAAATGACCATGTATCGGGTGCTGCAAGGTTACCATTTACTGGCCATGGAAGACATTACTGAGCCCATTATTACTACGGTAGAAAATTCGGTCTTGGCTTTGAGGGCAGTAGAATCCGAAATGTCCCGCCGCTATAATATGCTGGCCGATTCAATTGTTCGAAATATCGATGAGTTTAATAAAAAGGCACTCGAGAACAATGAATCGATCATGCCTTATATAATCGTTGTAGTGGATGAGTTGGCAGATTTGATGCTGATGAGTGCCAAGGATGTGGAAGCGCCGATTGCTCGTCTGGCGCAACTGGCACGGGCGGTAGGAATTCATCTGGTTATCGCTACACAGCGACCATCAGTTGATGTTATTACGGGGATTATTAAAGCTAATTTCCCTTCGCGTATTGCCTTCCAGGTAGCCTCCAAGATCGATTCCCGAACGATAATAGACACAATGGGAGCCGAGAAATTGATCGGAAACGGCGATATGCTTTATCTTGGTACCGGGTCCGGGGAATTGGTGCGATTGCATAATGCCTATGTCACTCTGGAAGAGATTGAAGCTCTGATGGAACATATTGCGGTGCAGCCACAACCAGGAGAGTTGATATTACCCAGTATTCGTGAAATTTCCGCGGTTGGGGGGGGAGAAATTGATGCCAGCAGCCGTGACGAATTATTTGATGATGCAGTACAACTAGTTGTGACACATCAACAGGGGTCAATTTCTCTATTACAACGTCGTCTTAAGGTAGGTTATTCCAGAGCAGCCAGATTGATCGATGAGATGGAACAGGCTGGTATCGTGGGTCCTTTTACGGGTAGTAAAGCCCGAGAAGTATTGGTTGATGATACCTATCTT
>DAOWAH010000100.1 GCA_030634675.1 Fidelibacterota bacterium | reverse complement strand
TTTCTAATTTCAAACTGTGGACGGTTACAAAAAACTTAAGGAGGACTAAATGTCTGTCGAACGCTTAAATACGGTATTGCAACAAGACCTGGATAATCTGAATTTAAAAGGTAGCGCCAAAGGCGCCGAAAAAGTCATAACCGGAATGAAATCGGCGGAAGGTACTAAAGGACCACGTTACTTCATCGAGGGATACGGCAATAAGGAATTTATTAAAATGAATTCCAACTCTTACCTCGGTATGTCCCTACATAAGGACGTTATCGCCGCCGAAGAAGCCGCCGCACAAAAATTTGGTGCCGGGCCCGGGGCGGTGCGTTTCATCAGTGGCACCTATTCACCCCATATCGCGTTAGAAAAGAAATTGGCTCAGTTCCATGGTCGCGACGCTGCCATGATTTTCAGCTCGGCCTATGTCACCAGCATGGGTGTGATCGTTCCCCTTACTACCAAAGAGACGGTTTTCATCAGCGATGCGTTGAATCACAACTGCATCATCCAGGCCATGCGCCTGTCACGCCCGGTAGCCAAAGCCATCTATAAGCACAACGATATGGCCGACCTGGAGGCCAAGATAAAAGAATCCATCGGCACAGGTAAACGAGCGCTGGTGGTCACCGATGGCATATTTAGCATGCGTGGCGACAATGTTCCGCTGGCGGAACTCGTTGCTGTCTGCAAAAAGTATGAAGACCAGTTTGAGGAAGGCTTGATCACCATCATGGATGATTCCCATGGTGTGGGTGCTTTCGGTGATACCGGTCGAGGCACCGAAGATTACTGCGGCGCCCGGGTGGATATCATCATCGGGACATTGGGGAAAGCATTCGGCATTAACGGTGGCTATGTGGTAGCCTCCCCGACCATCATTCAGTACTTGCGTGAAACCGCACCGATGTACATTTACTCCAATCCCATCACGGTATCGGAAGCTTCCGCGGCGTTGAAGGCGGTGGAAATTCTGGACAGTCCGGAAGGTTTGAAAATCCTCGAGCATCTTGGAGCAATGACCCGGCGCTTCGAGAACGGTCTAAAAGCCAACGGATATGAAACCATCCCAGGAGCGCATCCGGTGGTTCCGCTGATGGTTCGTGATACCAAACGGACATCCGAATTGGTAACCTTCCTCACCGATAATGGCGTTTTGGGTACCGGATTAAACTTCCCGGTTGTACCCAAGGGTGACGAAGAGATCCGCCTTCAGGTGTCAGCCAGTCACACCGAAGCCGATATTGATTTCGTACTGGGTGTTCTGAAAAACTATCAAGAGACACATTAAACCTATGGGTGTCATTAGCAGAAACATCACCCGATATTGAGAAATAAGCAATTGCTAACAGAAAGACGAAGGCGGTATATTTCGGCCTCGTAAATTCTGTTTTATCGCAAATTAAACACGGTCTATGAACAAAAAACTAACACCCCGATACATCATAATCGGCATTATAGCGGCCTGGGCACTTTACACGCTCTGGCCGACAGTGCAGTACGAAACCATGACCGCAGATCAAATGGAAACGCTGCGGGAATCCGGCGAGCTGAGGGCCATCGAATCCCGGACGATCAAGCAGGGTCTCGATCTGAAAGGCGGTATGCATATCGTTCTGGAAGCCGATTTACCAACACTTATTAATAACCTTGCTGTGAATAAGGATCGCAAATTTGAAACTGTGCTCAATAAAGTACGTACAGGTCTGAATGATCCTGATGCAGAATTCTTCAGCTTGTTCCAGCAGGAAGCGGAAGCAGCCAATCTCCGGTTGCCGCGCTACTACCACGATTATGGCGCCAGTACTTCTGATATTATCAGCGGTCTCGAGGAAGAAGCTGATGATGCTATGAATCGTGTCCTGGAAATTCTCAGTAACCGTGTGGACCAGTTCGGTGTGTCCGAACCAACCATCCAAAAACAGGGCAAACGGCGCATCATTGTTGAGCTGGCTGGTATTCAGGATCCGGAAAGGGCGCGGGAATTATTGCAAAGCACTGCCTTGCTGGAATTCATTCTGGTCAAGAATCCTGAGGTCACTCAGGATCTATTAGTCAAGATCGATAAAATTTTAAAAGGCAGCGAGGAACTGGAGGATCTGGTGGAAGAACCAGCCGATACCAGTGCGACCGAAGAAACTCCGGCAGAAGAATTTGTCAGCGATGACGAATCCATTTCGGTCAGTGAATTATTTGGTGAAGTAACAACCGATGAGGGGGGCGAAGCGGATTCCGACAGTTCGGTGGTTATTGATAAACGCTTGTTCGACGAACGTCCCTTTTCTTCCCTGCTTCGTAATCTAGGCAATGACATTGGCGTACCAGAAAAAAATTATTATGCAATTAAAAAAATTCTGATCATGCCTAAGATTAGTGAAAAACTAATGACTACTAACAGCCAATTTTTATTTAGTAATGAAGCGGAAGCGTTCACTGACGCTACTGGCTCCGAGGAAAAATTTTATCGCCTCTATCATCTTGAGAGCGAATCCGAGCTCACTGGCGGAGTCATTGACGAAGCGAAAGCAACCATCGGTTCTCAGGGTGGCACTAACGCCGGCCGGAACATCATCCTGATGGACATGAATAGCGATGGCATGCGGACCTGGGCTCGGGTAACCGGTGCCAATATCGGAAAACGGGTGGCCATCGTTCTGGACAATCATGTCCGCATGGCTCCGGTGATTGAAGACCGCATATCCGGCGGTTCAACCGTCATTCGCGGTTTCGATAATATGGATGAAGCTAAAGATATCGCGATTGTGCTGCGAGCCGGTGCCCTCCCCGCACCGGTCAATATTATTGAAGAAAGAATTGTTGGCCCGTCCCTTGGTGCTGATTCAATCCGGAAAGGCACAATTTCAGTGATCATCGGTTTAATGATAGTGCTGGTGTTTATGATGGTATATTACAAATTTGCCGGGATCGTGGCCAGTTTTGCCCTGATCTGGAACATTATTCTGGTGCTTTCGATTCTGGCATCCCTGGGCGCAACGCTCACCCTGCCCGGTATCGCTGGATTGATTTTGACCGTCGGTATGTCGATCGACGCTAATGTTATTATTTTTGAGCGAATTCGAGAAGAGTCACGGAAAGGGAAAACACCGCGAGCGGCAGTTGACAGTGGTTACGATCGTGCCTTAACAACCATTATTGATGCTAATGTTACCACCGTCATTGCAGCTTTAGTGTTATATCAGTTCGGAACCGGCCCCCTGCGAGGCTTTGCAACGGTACTCTTCTGGGGTATCATCATCAGTATGTTTACAGCTATCTTCGTTACCCGGACAATTTTCACTAGTATAACTTCCCGTAAACAATTACAGACCTTAAGCATATGAGACTGATCAAAGAAACTAAAATTGATTTTATGGCCCAATCACGCCTGGGAACAATCATTTCAACGGTGCTGATAATCGCTGGATTACTGTCAATTATTTTTCAAGGCGGTCTCCGGTTAAGCATCGATTTTCGGGGCGGTAGTATGGTAGCCGTCAAATATACCAGTGAGATGGATATCTATGATATTCGGGAGGTGTTGTCAGCGGTCAGTATTGAGGGTCAAACCTATGATTTCAGCAAAAATGAGATCAAACATTTCGGTGACCTTTCCACCGTCTCCCTGCGCGTGCCGACTCTGGAAAATCAGGTTGAAAATCTCAACCAGTGGATCGTAGATTTTCTGTACGAAGCATTTCCCAATGATGTACCGACCGATAAGACTGATTTTATTCTGTCAGTAGAAACAGTAGGACCAAAAATCGGAGCCGAACTTAGTGGCAAGGCCTATCTGGCAATTATCTCAGCCCTGATAATGATCCTGATCTACATATCAGTGCGTTTCGAATTCAAATTCGCCCTGGGGGCGATTGCTGCTTTGGCTCATGATGTTTTTATAACATTGGGTATTTTTTCAATCATGGATTATGAGATTTCTCTATCAGTTGTGGCTGCTTTCCTGACAATCGTAGGTTACTCACTTAACGATACAATTGTAATTTTTGACCGTATCAGGGAAAATGTCAAAGGCATGCGGAGCAGCGAATTCAGTTCAATTATCAACCAAAGTATTAATTCCTCTCTGAGCAGAACGATCATTACTTCCATGACGACCTTTGGAGTGGTATTTGTACTCTGGTTATGGGGTGGTGAAGTAATCCACAATTTTGCTTTTGCGATGATCATTGGCGTCATCATTGGCACCTATTCATCGATCTATGTCGCCAGCCCGATTGTTTTAAGATTGCACGCTAAAGATAAATTAAAGAAGTAATAATAATTTCATTAAGTTTAATCAATAAAAAAACTCCGTTTCCGCGGAGTTTTTTTATTAGCTTCGCGGGATAATGAAAACAAAGATAGTAGCACTTTACATATCCTTATGCTTGATCTGGGGTACAACCTGGTTTTTTATAAAGATCAGTCTGGCCGGTACGCCGCCTTTTTTTGGTGCCGGTTTGCGCTTTTTCCTGGCCGGTTTGATTCTGTGGGGGCTGGTTATCTGGCGCAAAGAATATCCGGTTTGGAATCCCACGGCAATCAAGGTCTATCTGTCTTTCGGTATAATGAATCTGGCAATTGGTTATGCCTTGAGTTACTGGGCTACCCAATTTATCTATTCTAATCTATCTTCGATTATCTGGGCCGGGTTTCCGTTGATCGTCACCTTGATGGCTCATTTTTTACTACCGGATGAACGACTTAATCTGCGCAAGATTATCAGTATTATCGCAGGTATGATTGGCGTGGCGATTATTTTACTCGACAGCGGTAATCTGGGGGGTGAAAATGTTACGGCTGGTATATTAACCATTTCATTTGCGGTTATTGTTGCAGCCTGGCCCAATATTTATTTAAAGCGCCATCGTAATAAAATTAAAACAATTCCAATGAATGCCGTGAGTCAGACCCTGGCCGGCATTTTATTATTAATATTATCTACTGTAACCGAGGGTGATCGCCAGATGGAATGGAGTTTTATCAATATCGGAGCGCTATTGTATTTGACAATACTCGGAACGGTATTTGCGTGGTTAATTTATATCTGGTTATTTTCCCACATCTCGGTGACAAAAATCTCATATATTGCTTTTTTCCCTCCTGTAATCGCGACGGTTATTGGTTGGTCAGTCCTGGGCGAAAAACTGACCCCACTCATGATTTTAGGAGCATTTTTGGTATTAGCAGGTGTGCTATTAATTAATGTAAAAACAAAATCATCCATTCATGCAAATTAAACTGGCTGTCCCAAGGGATTTTCGGTTTTACCAGACTCTGCAGGATACCACCCGCCAACCATTTGGTTTAACCGAATGCTTAGTTGGAGACACCTATTACACTTTGATCGATAAACATCTAATCACTATTGTATACCATAACGATAAATCACAACTATTCGTTGAATTTAGTGCTGATCTAAACACTGCAGTTTTAACCGATAACTTAATTAATCGTTTTGGTCTTAAGCAGAATCTGGATGGATTTTACCATCTGCTTTCCGGTGATCCGCTATTTGAAATAATAATTGAACCACTCAAAGGATTAAGAATTTTTCAGAAAGCATCCCCCTTTGAGGCGTTGGTGGCGGCCATCGTTGATCAGCAACTGAATCTGAAATTTGCAGAAACACTGAAAACCCGGCTCATTAAAAATTATGGTAAACAATATATCTTCGATGATACCATATTATATGAATTCCCAATTGCTGAAACCTTAGCTCAACAGGATGATCTCGTCCTGCGCCCCTTACAATTCACCAACAACAAAAGTCGTTACATAATCCGTCTGGCACGGGACATTGCAAATGGTGATATCGTTCTGGAAGACTGGAATAATCTGGATGATACGGAGTTGTTAGAAAATTTGATTTCCATCTACGGTGTGGGACCCTGGACCGCGGAATACACCGCCCTGGTAGGTTTCAATCGACTAAATATGTTGCCAACCGCCGATATCGGCTTATTGAATGCTGTGCAAAAAGTTTATCAACTTGAGGAACGCCCGACAGTAAAAAAGGTGCATGAAATTGCCCGTAAATGGGAGCCTTACCGGGGGTTGGTTACTTTTTATCTCTGGTATGCCTATGAGCAGGGAATATTAGGTAATCATTAAATATACTTTTAATATTTACTATAAAAAAAGGCAATGCATGATTAAATATGCTCGACATCAATCGCCGATTGGGGAACTTACGATACTAAAATCTGATCTTGGATTATGCTACTTGGCTCTGCCAGGTCTGGATAAAGGCCAGCAAGTTTTTATGAAAAAATATTTTCCTGATGATGTACTTCAACATGATCAGAAGGATTGCCGGGAAATTATTTCACAACTCAAAGAATATTTTGAAAATAAGCGTACCAAATTCACTATCCCGTTGGATTTGCGTACAACACCATTTTATAAACAAGC
>DAOWAH010000335.1 GCA_030634675.1 Fidelibacterota bacterium | reverse complement strand
CCGGCACGAGGTCGCCCTCACTGGTTTTTGAGACCAGCGCGTCTACCAATTCCGCCACCCCGGCATTTATTGAAAAAAAGCAGTGCGTAAATTTCGAGAATCTGTTAATATATAGTCAATAATTTTGACTCAGTATAACGCGTTGGAGGTAATATCATGGAAATAAGCACTATCGCCGAATTGTTTTTAAGGTCTGTTGACAATCTGCCTGATCACCCGGCCTATTTTGATAAAGTCGATGGAGAATGGGTAAAAACGACCTATGCCGAAGCCGGACAAATTGTTGAGAACCTGGCTTTTGGTTTAGCTTCGCTCGGAGTAAAATCCAGTGACAAGGTTGCCATTTTATCAGGTAACCAGTCCAAATGGGCGCTCAGTGATTATGCCATTACCGGGCTGGGAGCCGCAACAGTTACCGTTTATCCGACTCTGATATCGTCCCAGATTAAATACATTGTAGAAAATTCCGATACAAAATTGATTTTTGTCGAAGATGAGGAACAGACCGCTAAAGTGTTGGAATTCATCGATGATCTAACCGAACTTAAAACGGTGGTTGTCATGAATGACCAGACTTCGGATGATAAGCGTTTAATTGGATTCAGCGATCTGATCAAGACCGGCAGTGATTTCAAATCCACAGCCGGATTTACCTTTAAGGAGCGGGCCCTGGCCGTAAAACCGGATGATCTGCTGACCCTGATTTACACCAGCGGGACAACCGGTGATCCTAAAGGAGTGATGCTTTCGCATAAAAATCTGGTATCCAATATAGTAAACGGGCGCAAGGCCATCAAAATTGATGATACCGATGTCTTCCTGTCATTCTTACCGCTCAGTCACAGCTTCGAAAGAATGGTAGGTCACCTTACAGCTTTCTCGGCCAATAGTCAAGTCTACTTTGCTGAAAGCATTGATACCGTAGCCGAGAACATGCGCGAAGTACATCCAACGGTGGTTGTGGCAGTACCGCGGTTTTTTGAAAAAGTACATGCAAAAGTCATCGACAAGGTAAGTAACGACCCGGCTATACGGCAAAAAATATTCCATTGGGCTTTGGGTGTCGGTAAAAAATCGGCACAATATTTGACACGTGGGTCCAAACCGACTGGATTTCTGGGGTTTAAATTTGGAATAGCAGACAAACTGGTTTTCTCAAAATTGAAGGAACGGGTGGGCGGTAGTCTACGTTTCTTTGTCTCCGGTGGTGCGCCCTTGTCCAAGGAGATTGGCGAATTCTTTGCCTCCGCCAATATCCCGATACTGGAAGGCTATGGATTAACTGAGACCAGTCCCGTAATTACCTGTAACCGAACCGAATTATACAAATTTGGTACTGTTGGTTGCACGATCGATGGTGTAGAGGTGAAAATTGCGGAGGATGGAGAAATTCTCTGCAAAGGTGATAATGTGATGCTGGGTTATTACAAAAATCCGGAAGCTACCACCGAAACTATTGATAATGACGGCTGGTTCCACACTGGTGATGTCGGTCATATGGATGATGAAAATTATCTGGTGATCACCGATCGGATTAAAAATTTGATAGTTACTTCCGGTGGAAAGAATATCGCTCCGTCGCAACTGGAAAATGCCTTAGTTTTATCGAAATATATCGAACAGTGTCTGGCAATCGGCGACCGGCGCAAATTCGTCAGTGCCCTTATCGTACCGGCCCAGGAGAATCTTGCAACTTGGGCTGAAACCCAGGGGATCCCGAGCGAAGATTATAAAGCATTGTTGGCCAATCCACAGGTTATGGCATTATTTGAAGCGGAAGTTGAAAAGTCAATGGAAGCGTTTGCCCGCTATGAAAAAATCAAGAAATTTGCCCTGTTGCCAGAGCTGTGGACTATTTCCGGTGGTGAGATAACGCCTTCTCTTAAGGTAAAAAGGAAAGTGGTAATGGAGAAATATGCTGACCAGGTTGAGGGGATTTATTCCTGAATATCAAACCGGATTACTTTTTGAATTACTCTGATAAAAAAATAGTAGTGTTGGGTTGCGGATCCTGGGGAGGGACCGTAGCCCAATTGCTGGCTGAAAATGAGTATAAACTTAAAGTTTGGCATAAATTCCCCGACGAACTGGAGCGAATGGATAAGACCCGCCGCCACCCGTTTATCCCGGAACTGGTCTTTTCAGAAAATATAGAATTCACCGGTTCGCTCGAATATGCGTTAGCAGATACTGATTTAATTATCATTGCCGTTCCATCACATATTGTTCGAACAATATGGGATGGAACGGCAATGATAATTAAATCAGTATCTGTTATCGCATATTCGAGTGAACCGGTGAATTCTATATTTTCTGAAAAGACCAATTCCGGAATAAACGGGTGGCGACGGGTCTTATCCATTCTCTCTAGCTCATCGGGAAATTTATGCCATACCTTAAGTTTATTCTCATTTTCAGCCAGCAATTGGGCTACGGTCCCTCCCCAGGAACCGCAACCCAACACAACTATATTCTTAT
>DAOWAH010000340.1 GCA_030634675.1 Fidelibacterota bacterium | reverse complement strand
TAAGTGTGAAACCAGGAATAGAATCATTGGTACCGTCAGGTACAGATATAATATCCGGGTAGATCTTGTCTAGCCGGAAAGGATCAGAAGCGGAAGGTGCAATATCATCTAATTCAATCAGTCCGATCGTCGAACTAACATGTTTTGTAATCTGGTTGACACCAACTTCATCAAAACCTACACTTTCCGTGATTTCCGTGTCCTCAATCGTCACATCATCGACGGATTGTGCGAAAGATTTATTGATATCATCGATATTAAGCTGATCCCCAACCTCGACACGATCAATCGGCATTTTGTCCTGAAAAACAAAAATTGAATCTCCAGTGCCGGTAACCGGTATGGTTTGAATCAATGAATCCTCCAGCATCGTATGCAGGTCAACAGTCTGGTCTGAAAGGGGAAATTCTAATTGTATGGACCAGGACGGTAGTTGGGCATCTTTGAAGTCCATAAACGAACAGCTTGTAAATAACAGCAGCCCTGTCAGGGACAAGATATGGTAATTTTTAGTTTTCATATTGAATTCCGTATTAGTTATTTTAAAACCTTTGGGTAGAAAATTGTTAGCATCAGTACTCGAAAAATGGTTGAATAACAGTTAAAATTAATTATCCCTATTTAATAGGGTTGTGATATTAATCAAACGCAGATATAAACAAAGCTTACATTTGAATGGTGCTAATACTGTGTTTAGATGATGCTCATTTCTCAAAATTCCACTCAATGCCAAACCGGATGAGACTTCCCATTGCGGGAAAGAACCGGTTACCAGCTATTTTTTGAGAATCGAGTGAATGGGATGAGTTGATCGATTCCAATAAGGGTGACAATTCGTAAGCCAGATTGTCCACCTGATAAGTTATCGTTACGGTGGAAATCACCGCCCGTAACCGTAAGCTGATCGGCCAGTTATTGTTGATTGGCTCGGCACCTGCAATTCCGGAATAAGGAATAGTGCGGTAAGGATCAAATCCGAAAGTAGGATCACGATTCAACCAACCTTGAATATCCAATCGGGCATACAAATCCAAACGATCTTTCAAAATAAACTTCAATTTACCTTCAATCCCAAGGTTTATTCGGTCGCGGATTCCATCCGATAAGGTAACCTGATCATAGCCGGTATGATGGTAATTACATTCCAGAAGCCATTCATCGGTGATTTGCCAATCCAACTTGGCCATGCCATGCCATAGATAAGCTGATGATCGTTGGGAAGTGTAATTATCAGTACCAGCAACTTCTTTCAGATAATGATAATCAGGTGATTGGATAATTCCGGCCTCGAGCGTTATATCAAAATTGTCACTGCTCCTTATTACCGTGAAACAACCGTTAAACCATTGGGTGGATTTATCAAGTTGTTCAGATAAAAATACCAGAGGCACTCTCCTCTTATAATAAGCCATATGCATATTAAAATTCAAACCTGCGAGCGTGTGGATCAAATCAATTCTCAGATGTGGGGAGACCGCCAAATCAATGATCGTTACTCCTGCGGCTGCTTTTATCATCTGACTCTCATAGCTAGTTAACAAGGTATACCAGGTACGGAGAATCGACGGTGCGACTTGTTGGTTTACCGCAAAGAACAATAATAATTCGGCGTTGCTTTCTAAAGATCGTCGATAACGGGATGACAGAAAATTTCGTACCAGTTTCTGGGAATAGGTGGTATCAAAAGATGGCTTACCTGAATTTTGTTTATAATGCAATTGACTGGCATGTAAATCCAATATCCCGGATCCAAACGGTTTTTGCAGCAAGATTCCACCAGCGGTTATTTGATCATTGTAGTAACCACGGACAGCCGAATCCGGTAAACCGGAATTGGTTAATAGACGTAGCAATGATAATTCTAATTGCCCATTTTTCTGAGTATTGGAACGATAATCAATCCGGTAAGATTGTTGCAGCGGGACCTTAACGCCGGAAGGTAAAATAAATTCGGCTATCTGGCCGGCATAACTACGCTTGAAGCCCATCAAATTAATCTGGCTGCCTGGTTCTGAGAAGCGGGCCTCCACTTCCAACTGATCAAAGTTGAAATCACCACGCTGATAATTAAACCGGCTAATAATTGGCAGGCTGTCCTGTTGAGGGGAAAATTGCGGAAAACTGCCAACACTATGGACCGCAAAACGATCGGCGATCGCCGGACCCAGTCGTGAGGGATAGATAGCTACTAAACGATCAAATAATATGGGTCCCGAAGTCCAATCCCGGTGCCAGAGTAAATTTCCATTAATACTACGTAAACCATATTGTCCACTCCACTCAAAGGGCAAATCATTAGTGGTTTGGGAGAATCCGATCGACAAAAATACGAAACAGAATCCTAAAACCTGAAAGTGCCGGGGCAATATCATCAAATTGCCACCTTGTTGTTGTCTTCCTTAAAGGCCGTGGTACCAATT
>DAOWAH010000251.1 GCA_030634675.1 Fidelibacterota bacterium | reverse complement strand
GGGCTGGGAATTCAAACCACCGGATGACAGCATGCATGACTGGGGCATGATTTATTTCGAGCCCTATGGTTGGGTGCCCATGGATGTCACTTATGGCGTTCGCGATGTTGATGACGAACAGGGGAAATGGTTCTATGTGAGCGGCATGGACAGCTACCGCACGATTTATAATGATGATTATTCGCAACCGTTTTATCCCGCCAAAATCCACCACCGGTCGGAAACGGTCGATTCTCAGCGGGGTGAGCTGGAATGGCGGGGTGGCAACCTGTATTTTGATCAGTGGGAGTGGTACCACGATTGGGAGGTTGTTAATTGAATCTTTTATTTAGAATAAAGGAAAACCGATGTTTGGTCCGAAAGCAGTAATTCACTTAGATAATCTGGTCCACAATTACAATCTGATCAAGCGGCACGTCAAGGGAAAACGTCTGATGACGGTGGTCAAAGCTAATGCTTATGGACATGGCGCTGTTCCGGTTACGAAAGCATTAAAACAGGCCGGGTCGGATTATTTCGCCGTCTATACGGTTAGTGAAGCAATTGAATTGCGGGAAGCGGGAATTAGCGATGATATTATGATTTTCAGCCGGACCGACCGGGATGAGATTGCTGTGGCAGCGGATTATGGATTAACCCTGATCATATCCTGGGAAGATGATCTGGACTGGTTTGCCGAATTTTATCGAAAGACCGGTAAATGTCCCAAATTGCATCTCAAGATTGACACTGGTATGACCCGTTTGGGCGTACCTTGGGAAGCTGTACCTGAACTGTTGCAAAAAATCCAGCAGACACCCGGGATCGAGTTGGAAGGTATTTATTCCCATTTCGCCACTGCCGACGAAGGCGATCCCAGCTATGCCGAATTTCAGTTGGCTAATTTTAATCAATGCGTGGCGGCGGCGGAAGAAATTGGCATGCCGATCAAATACGTTCATTTTTCGAACAGTGGGGCCGTTCTTAATCATCCGGATTCCTGGTACGATTTGATCCGGGTCGGAATGTTATTGTATGGTGCATTTCCATCTGATGAAGTTCCTATGGATCTGCCAATCAAACCGGTCATGGATTTCCAGGCTTCAATCACTACCGTACGGGAAGTAAAAGCCGGTACTCAAATCAGTTATGGTGGCGTCTATGCCCCCGATACGGATACGACAATTGCCGTGATCCAATGTGGATTTGCCGATGGTTTTCCCCGTCCCTGGTACGAAATGGGGCATGTGATGTGGAAAGGCCGCAAATTCAAGATCGCCGGGCGGGTTTGCATGGACCAGTTCATGGTCAATTTCGAAGGAGAACATCCTGAGGTAGGGGAAGAAGTATTGATTTTTGGTGATGACGGAGAAAACCGGATAACTACCGAAGAAATTTCAAAAGCAATCGGACTGACGCCGTATACCTTACTTACTGCGATTCACGGTCGTACCAGGTATGAGTATGTAGGGCAGTAGTGGTTTGTCTTAATGACCTATTCTTGATCCTGAACTATTTCAGCAGGGTCAGTTTCTGGATTGATATAGTACCGTCGTATTCAATTTTACAGAAATAAATGCCTGAGGATCGGTTCCTCGCTTCCCAGGTCACTGAATATTGACCGGGTCCAAGCGATTCATCGACTAAACTGGCAATCTCATTTCCCAATAGATTAATAATCGAAACGCTTACCGGTCCTGCATGGGGCAATTTAAATTCAATATTCAGGCTTGGGTTAAACGGATTGGGGTAGGCCGGCGCCACCGTGAATATTTTTGGTTTCACTGTTTCATCCGTGGTGTTTAAATAATTCACTTCGTTAAGTATCCAGTTATCCGGATCCAAAATGATATTCGATAAATTGTTACCAGATGGCAAAGCAAGCATGTATTGTTCATTGACCATACTATTTTGAACCGTTGTAACAAAGGCAGTGTCGAAGCATATTATCCGCAGATCAATGGGCATTTCGAATATTGTTCCGGTTGTTTGAACCTGATTGATATTCACTTGCACAGAATCATTGATCTGCTGCCAGTTGATGGCATAGATGGGATAATAGGAACCGTAAATCCACTGTTGAAAATACTGATCTAGGTCCTGGCCGGATACTGACTCACAAATGTCACGAAACTGTTCGGTTGTGGCGGTTTTAAAGCGATGATCGGGATGAGCCCCATAGGTCTTCAGACAGGCAAAAAAGGTCGAGTCTCCGAGCACGCGGCGCAACATGTGCACGACCCAGGCACCTTTATTATACTCCAGATTGAAGTGGAATACATTATCATGCTCGGGATCTTCAACATAGATCGTACCGGAACCATAATATTCATAGCTAGCGATTGTAGACCGGTAGGCATTTACACCACCAACATGCTCCTGCCACAATGCTTCCGCATAGCGTCCAAAACCTTCATTCAACCACATGTGATGATAGCTGTTCAGTGTTATCATATCGCCCACCACATATGGGCCAATTCGTGGGCTACCCGTCGGGTTGTAGGATCCCCCATACTGGTCAATGTCTGGTGCTCCATTCCATAGTTTAAGCCCCATTCAGCATGACCGTATTTTTCTCCCAGGAATGGGTATTCTCCAAACATATCTACAAAGGCGTACATCATAGGTTTGGTTTTTTTATAATTTGCTACCAAATAGTACGGGGAAGAATTATTGGTATCATTGAAAGTATAAAACATGATCGGAACAGTATCGTTATTGGCAGATATATATTCATCTTCCCAGTAGAAGAACGGATAGATTGATAAAGAGAATAAATAGGTAGCTATCGGGTAGGATTCAAACCAGTGATAAGTCTTGCTGCCATCGCCATTATTGATTTCGGAAATCAATTTGCCATTTGAGGCTACAACCAAATTTTCCGGTATGGTCACTATGATATCCAGCGAATCGATTTTATCATAGGGATAATCCTTGCAGGGCCACCAGTCCCGGGCTTCATATGGTTGCGACATGGTCCAGATCAGATTATTTCCGTTTTCATAATCCCAATTAAAGGCGCAATTGTTACAGAACGATTCCGGACCGATAGTATAATCAATCACAATATCCAGCAACTGTCCAGTGAATAGCTCGATGGATATAGGGATTCTGAGCAAGTGGTTGGAATGTGTGAACGGAACCGGAGCGTCATCCATACGAACGGATTCAACCTGAACGCCCCGTGCGGTTGAATTTGTGAAATTCAGCTCAATTACAGACAGGGTAGTATCAAGCACTTTTACCCGGCATAGGTTGGAAGCTATGGTAAAATTGGAATCGGGAATTAAATTCACTTCGTAGCGATAGTAGATAACATCAAATTTGTTCTGCTCGCCGGTCGGCACAACGGTAATTTGCGATGAATTTGATTTCAATTTATAAGCGCGGCTGCACAATTGCTCTTTTTCGTCAGGATT
>DAOWAH010000267.1 GCA_030634675.1 Fidelibacterota bacterium | reverse complement strand
GAATACCACGGGAATTCTTTTCCAATCCAAATACCGCTTCGACCTCCTCTACCTTTCCGATTGTTAGCACGACAGCATCATATTTCGATCTGAGGTCAGCCAGTTGGGCGGTCGTTTCTATTTTCGTCCGCGGTCGAAAGCTGATTCCCAGTGCCAGTATTTGGTTAATCTCCTGATCAAGTATTTTGCGAGGTAAAATATCCTCTGGAATTCCGTAACGCAGCATCCCGCCAGGCAGTTCGTGATCGTCAAAAATCGTGCAGGCATGACCGGCCTGGGTCGCATAAAAGGCGGTCGCAAGTCCTGCCGGACCGGCACCAATAATAGCTACACGCTTACCGCTACTCTTTGCAATTTTTGGAAGATAGGGCGTTTTACTTACGTAATCCTTTTCTGCTACTGATTTCTTCAGCAGGCAGATGGAAGCGGAGTTATCTATCTGATTCCGGCGGCAGGCATTTTCACAGGGCGCCGGACAGATATAACCTAGAACGGCCGGCAAGGCAATCGTCTGTTTAATAGTATGAATTGCATCATCAAACTGTTCACTGGCAATCTGACTCATCATTGTGGGTACATCCAAATGGGCTGGGCAGGCTACCTGGCAAGGCGCCAGACATTCACCGGTATGCTCGCTGAATAAAAGCTCTAAGGTCGTACGACGATAGTCTTCCAAGACAGAATTATCGGTTACCACTTCCATCCCTTCTTCTACCGGAATCGAGCAAGATGGCAAGAACGAATTGTGTCCGGCTACCTGAACAGCACATAACATACAGGATGTATTGCCATGAATTTCCGGCAGGTGACAAAGGGTAGGTATATCAATTCCCAGTGTGCGGGCGGCTTCCAGGATCGTTGAACCATCTGCTACCTCAATTTGCTGTCCGTCAATATGCAGGTGGATCATACTATAACCACTACATCATCGGGACAAACCTGCCGACAGGTATCGCATTTAATGCATAGGTCCTGATCAATTACATGTTGCTCATAGGGCGCCAATGGTATTGCATTCACTGGACAATTTTGGGCACATAGCGTGCAGCCAACACAATTATCATTGATCGAATATTTTATCAAACCGGTACATTTTTTCGCCGGACAGGAACCACCGATGTGTGCCTCATATTCGGATCGGAAATAACGCAGCGTCGTTAGAACGGGATTCGGTGCCGATTTCCCGAGTCCGCAGATGCTGCCCCGCTTTACTTCACCGGCCAGTTTCTCAAGTTCAATCAAATCCTTGGCGGTACCTTTGCCAACACAGATGTCCTCCAATATTTCCAGCATACGTTTGGTACCAATCCGACAGTAAGTGCATCTACCACAGGATTGATCCTGGGTGAAGCTGAGGAAATAGCGGGCGATATCGACCATGCAGTCGTTCTCATCCATAACCAGCAAGCCGCCGGAGCCCATCATGGCTCCTACATCCAGCAAAGCGGCATAATCAACCGGGGTATCACCCAACTCGGCCGGAATGCAGCCACCGGATGGTCCACCAACCTGGACCGCTTTGAAGCGCCCGCCATTGGCAATACCACCGCCGATTTCGTAAACAATCTTGTTAATCGATATCCCCATAGGGACTTCGATCAGGCCGCCATTGGCAATTTTACCGGCCAGCGAAAAGACCTTGGTCCCTTTGCTGTTGGATGTTCCCAAAGCGGCAAATTGCTCAGGTCCATTTCGTAGTATCCAGGGTATCAATGCCAGGGATTCCACATTGTTGATCAACGTGGGTGCATTCCACAGTCCCGATTGTACCGGATAGGGTGGCCGGACCCGTGGCATGCCCCGTTTACCCTCGATCGATTTGATTAAGGCTGTTTCTTCCCCACAAACAAATCCTCCGGCACCCTTATGGATACTCAAATCAAAAGAAAAATCGCTGTTAAAAATGTTTTGCCCCAAATAGCCATGTTCATAACAGCGATCCAGTGCCTCGCGGATTCGGGTTACAGCCAGGGGATATTCAGCACGGATGTAAAAATAGCCGGTATTAGCACCAACCGCCACAGCCGCAATCAACAGGCCTTCGATAATCCGGAAGGGATAGGACTCCAGCAGCATCCGGTCCATAAATGCGCCAGGATCTCCTTCGTCCCCATTGCAGATAATATATTTCTGCTCAGCAGTAGAGTCAGCAATAAACTCCCATTTGCGACCGGTTGGAAAACCAGATCCCACCCGCCCCCGAACACCCCTATCGTTAATGATTTTTACAATATTGGCCGGGTCAAACTCGGTCAAACACTTTCGTACGGCTGAAAAGCCATCGGTACGTTCATATTCAGTCAGATCAACAGGATCAAGTTCGCCATAATATTCCGTTGCCAGATGACGCTGGTTGCTTAGAAAATCTGCCACGGCTCCATCACGAACATTCAGCTCATAGCGATCTAGGCTACCGCCATTAGTGCTAAATGGTTTCTCAAGTAAATAGTTTAATGCATTGCGCCAGCGAACTCCTGGCCGTGGAGATTTAAAGTTTTCGGCCAGAATTGAATGAGCCATGTCGACGGTTACCTTTGAAAACAAGCGTGGTTCCTGACCTTTTTTATGTATTTCGACCAGCGGTGTACGATGACACATCCCAACGCAGCCCACGGTTTTTACGGTAACTGGTAAGGCATTTTTACTGACTGATTGATCAATGGCATCTTTCACCTGATGACTGCCGCCGGCCACGCAGCAGGAACCCAGCCCTACTCTGATTTCGCCAATCAATTCCTGGTTATCAACAATTACCTGATCCAGATGAGTTTTGGATTGTTTCTGTCGATCAAGAAAATCATTTAAAATTTCCGGCACCCGTTGAGGGACAACATGGCCATAGGTTACCTGGTCGATCTGGATCACAGGAGCCAACGTGCAGCAGCCCAAACAGGCTACTTTCTGGACGGTAAATAAGCCTTCCCGGGCGGTATCTTCATGATCGGTTAGTTTCAGATTAGTTTTTAATGTGTCTAATACCCGATCGGCCCCTTTGACGTGGCAGGCCGTACCGGTGCAGATATTGATAAAGTGACTGCCGGCCGGCTGCAATCGAAACTGGGAATAAAAGGTAGCAATGCCAGTAATATCCGCCGCAGAAATTTCGGTTGCTTTAGCAATCTGACGCAGGGCTGCTTTCGGAAGATATTTATACTGATCCTGAAGCGCAAGTAGCAATGGGATTGCGGAATTGGGAGCACGGCCGTATTGATTGATCAGAT
>DAOWAH010000209.1 GCA_030634675.1 Fidelibacterota bacterium | reverse complement strand
TTGAAAATCAGGCTTAGCATGAACAGGAAGAAGACCACCTGCCACGGTACCGCCATGATCGTAGCAATAATATCTCGTTTGTTTTCCAAATCAATGCCGGTTTGCTGGTCGATGGATAACTGCGCCTTAAAACGTTTCCAGGCGCCGAAGGGCCGGGTGATTTTATAAAAGTTCAATAAGGTTTTTTCGTCAGTTGGGCTGGTAAACAAGGTCCCCAGGATTGTCCCGATCAGGGACATGGAGGAGGACACCATGAACATTGTGTATTCAGTTACACCTGCGGGAGCGATAGTTTTGAAAATGATTGCTGCCACCATTCCCGAAACCGTACCGATGGCAAAACCGTAACCATTCATCCGCCACCAGTACCAGCGTAACAGCATTGGTATCAGCATTCCAGAACCGATACTCATGGTAATCCAGCCCCAGACTTCATTGATATTTTTAAATACCAGCATCAAACCCAACCCAATTACAACGATCAGAACTGAGGCCAGATAGCTCTGCCCCATCAATTGTTTGCGGGACGCATTTTTATTGATGTATAGCTGATAAATGTCTTTCACCCAATAGGCCGCACCGGCGTTAACGGTGGAGTCGAATGTAGACATCCCCGCTGCCATCAAGCCTGCTATCAGAAAACCCTTCACTCCCACGGGAATGGTTTCGATCACAGTCGGTAATACCAATTCCGGGTCAGTCACCGCGGCTCCAAGTGAAATACCGATCACGGCAATCGCACCGATGAATATCCAGCGGAAGGACAACAGGAAGATCCAGGCCACACTCAACAAGCCCGCTTCACGGTCGTTCCTGACGGCAAAGAAACGTTGCAACATGTAATTACCGGTGCCCCCGGAACCTTCCAGGATCACTTTAAACAGGTAGAAAGAAATGGCAATTCCGAACAGGTTGTAAATCTTGTATTGGGAAGCGTTATCGATATCCAATGTGAATTTAGGTAGCACACTGGACCATTCTTTGAAAGTTGTGCTGAAGCGCTCAAAACCGCCATCAAACATCGGCAGCGAAATAGTGAACTCTTCCGGCAGATCGATGCCCCAGGCTTTAACGGCCATATACATGATCGCCGAAAAGATAAGGATACCTTGGAAAACATCGGTCCAGACTACGCCATACAAACCAGAGGCAACCGTATAGATCATTGCGATAGTAATTAGAATACCGGCCGCCCAGAATTCCGACGGCAGGCCGAGATAATTCTCAATTCCCAGGAATTTATCGAGGAATTTTCCGCCGCCCAGGGCGAAATAAGTTACCATGGCAATTGTCATAATGATCGAACTGATGGCGCTGATCAGACGGGCGGTCCGGCCCTGGGTATCCTTGCCAAAACGCAATTCCATCCATTCTGCCAGAGTCATCACCTTGGAGCGAGCATTCCATTTACCCATATAGATCATCAAAAAGGCCATGATCAGGGTAACGCCACCGCGAATCTCGATGTAAAATCCCTTGGCGCCCAGGGCGTAAATCAAAGCGGCGATAATCATTGTGCCACTGATATCAAGATTGGACGACATCCCCGAAGCCGCCAGTGCCCACCAAGGCAGATTGCGATTACCAAGAAAATATGAGTCGATTCCCGCTGACGCTTTGCGCTGCAGGTATAAACCTATAGCTACGATAGCGGTCAGATAAACCGCGATAATTCCATAATCAATTGCCTGCATAATCTTTCTCCTTGACCTTTCTAACCATAATCATACCCGTAGATGCCCATTAATATTTAGATTACCGTACCATCCGGGATTATAGTATTCTTAGGAATTACAATAATCCCGTCCCTGATGCAGCAGACATCATTATCGCTGCTCTCCATCTGGTCGCTGTTTAACAACCGGACATTCCGGCCGATCCGGACATTCTTATCGAGGATGACCCGTTTCAGGACCGAACCACGTCCGATACCCATGGGAATTTTATTATTATAAGACCGGTTTTCATAAATATCAGCTCCCATCATATAGACCTGGTTCAGATCAACATCATTCTGTACCAGGCTGCGCGTACCAAGAATGGACCGATTAATCCGAGCCCTCCCGACTATACAACCTTCATTGATAATCGAATTATTTACGGTAGCCCCTTCCACTCGGCTGCCCGGTAGGAAGCGCGGTCGCGTGAAAATCGGATTAATCGTATCAAAAAAACTGAAGGCTGGCTTTTCGTCTGTCAGAGCAATATTCGAATCGAAAAATGACCCAATTGTACCAATGTCCTCCCAGTAGCCTTCAAAACGATAAACAGTGGTTTTAAAATTTTCCAGACAGGCGGGGATAATATTTTTGCCAAAATCGTTACCGGTAAATTTCAAGGCCTGATTAAGGACATCCTTACGGAAAATATAGATACCCATAGAACCTAGAACACATTTCTCTTCCGCACAATCGACCGACAATTCCTGGATCAGATCGTCATCATCAGGCTTTTCATAAAACCGTTTCACCACACCATCGGAATCACATTGCAAAACACCAAACCGAGATGCCATCTTGATCGGGATCGGTAGGGCAGCAATCGTTACTTCAGCCTTACTTTCAAGATGCGTCCGGTAAAATTCGCCGTAGTTCATGGAATATAGATGGTCGCCGGCCAGAATCAGAAAATGGCTGGCTGCCAGTCTTTGAAATCGATCCCAATAAGATCGGACCGCATCGGCGGTTCCCTGAAACCAGTTTGCTGCTTTCAGCGTCTGCTGAGCCGCCAGAATTTCAATATTACCGCTGGTAAACATATCGAATTTATAGGTCTGGAAAATATGACGGTGGAGGGAGGCTGTGTTCACCTGGGTCAGAATATGAATATGTTTAATCCCAGAATTGATGCAATTACTCATGGGAATGTCGATCAGCCGATATTTCCCACCGATTGGAACGGCCGGTTTAGCACGATTCATGGTCAAGGGGTATAGCCGTTCTCCTCTTCCGCCACCCATGATGATGGCATCTATCCGCAGTTCTTCACTCATGCCGTACCCCCCTGATTTAGAATGTTTTGATACAATTCCATATATTTGCCGGCCGACCGTTCCCAGGAAAAATCAGCTCGCATAGCATTGGAAACCAATTGCTGCATTTTAGCCGGGTCATTCCGGTATACTTCAACTGCCCGATGAATCGTGGCCAGTAGAGTTTCACCGTCATACTGATCGAACGCGAAACCATTGTCTTTCCGGTCACCAGAGTCAATAACCGTATCTGCCAGACCACCAGTATGATGAACGATTGGTGGCGTACCATATTTCAAACTGTAAATCTGGTTCAAACCACAGGGTTCAAACCGGGAGGGCATTAGGAACAGGTCGGAACCGGCTTCAATCAAATGGGCCAGCGGTTCATCGTAGGCGGCGGTATAAGAGATCCGGTCAGGATATTTTTGAGCCCAATCGGTCAACTGTTCCTGGTATTCAGGATTGCCAGTCCCCAGAAAAATTAGTTGCACCGGCAGACTTATAACACGACCCATTATTTCGATAATCAAATCGAAGCCTTTACTCTCAACGAGCCGTGATACAGATCCGATTAGCGCTATTTGCGGATCATAAGGCATCCCGCAGTGCTTGAGTAAAGCTTGTTTGTTGTCCTGTTTCCGTTTGATCGTAGCCCCATTATACTGAGCATGGATCAACTCATCCTTTTCCGGATTCCAGTAAGAATAATCCGCACCATTCAATATGCCGGAAAATCGACTTTGGCAATCAATCAGAACTTCCTGTAAACCAAATGACATGGTGGGATCATCAAGCAATTCCTGGGCATAGGTCGGACTGACTGTATTGGTATTGTCGGTATACCGTATTCCAAGTTCCAAAGCGTTGAAAGAGGAGCTATCCGCCGGGTAAATATTTTCTAATACCTCCCTGTCCTCTGGCTCAAGTAATGACAACTCCGCCCGGGAAAAATGTCCCTGATATTGAAAATTGTGCACGGTTAACAGTGAAGGAATTGAAATACTCCGATTTTGTAGCATAAACGGTATCAGGGCCATATGGTGATC
>DAOWAH010000381.1 GCA_030634675.1 Fidelibacterota bacterium | reverse complement strand
TGGGTGAATGGTAAGCTGGCCGGTGAACATAGCGGTGGTTACTTACCTTTCGATCTGGATGTGACCGACTTGGTTCAAGCAGACGGAAAGAACTTACTGGTTGTGTGGGTTAACAACGTTCTTACCCATGATACGGTACCTCAGGGTGTCAGTAATGATGATTACGCCGAATTTAATAAACAACGTGACCAGAGTTTTCCACCTGCCAATTTCGATTTTTTCCCTTATGGTGGCATACCCCGCCCGGTGACGCTCATGGCCTTGTCGCACCAACACATTGCTGGTATTCAGATTCATACTTGCATTAATGACCATAGCGGTCATGTAAGATATCAAATTGAATTCTCAATAATTGCAAATGATAACCGGATAGAAGTATCCTTCTGGGATAATGATCAAAAAGTTTTCAATAAATCAAATAAGTTGAGGCAGTCCACTTTCGTTGATGAATTCGATATTCCAGATTGCCGGTTTTGGTCTCCTGATTCACCGCACCTTTACCGCTTTCATTTGGAATTGTGGGAAGAAAATACACTTGTTGATGAATATGAAATGGAAGTGGGCGTTCGTGAGATTGAGATCAAGGGTAGGAATCTCCTACTGAATGGAAAACCAGTCTTCATGCGTGGCTTTGGGAAACATGAAGACTTTGCTGTCTTGGGGAAAGGATTATCATATCCATTGGTGGTGAAGGACTTCCAACTAATGAAATGGATGGGTGCTAATTCCTTTCGCACTTCACACTATCCCTACGCGGAAGAAATCATGCAATTGGCTGATAGAATGGGATTCCTGGTGATTGATGAAGTACCGGCTGTAAGTTTCAATTTCAGGTACGTGACAGAACAAACGCTCCAGAATCATAAGCGTGCCTTGACCGAGCTAATCGTCCGGGATCGAAATCATCCCTCGGTAATTGCCTGGAGCGTTGGTAATGAGCCGGGTCTTTGGGATGAACCCGAAGCTGTTTCCGAAGAAGCTAAGCTTTACTGGGAAGAGATTTTCCAACATACCCGGCAGCAGGATAATTCCCGCCCGGTTACTATGCCTACCTGTGCCCAGACGAAGGATAAAGACCCTGCCTTTTTATACTCGGACTTCATATCGATTAACCGGTACTTTGGCTGGTATGAATTACCGGGAGAGATAGATAAGGCAGGAGAATGTTTGAAAATTGAACTGGAAGGGTTGTATCGGAAATTTGGCAAACCTATTCTTGTTGCCGAATTTGGCGCTGATACCATTGAAGGGCAACACGCCACCTATCCCCAGATGTTCACTGAAGAATACCAGACTCTGTTGATTAGAAAATATTTTGAGATTATCGGTTCGCTGCCCTTCACTATTGGTGAACACATCTGGAACTTTGCTGACTTCCGAACGGCTCAACATAACCGGCGGGTTGTCTTTAATAAGAAAGGTGTGTTTAACCGGCAGCGGGAGCCTAAGGCTGCGGCGTTTGCCATTCGCAGGCATTGGCTTGCAAAATCAGTTCCTGACGCTGACGAAGGGTCAGGCATCTGACCAGATTATTTATTCCAACACTACAAATTTGATGGATAGGAGTACTACATGCTGGGGATAGCACCGCTGGATATTGTCGTTCTGATTTTATATTTTGTTGGCATAGTGATGCTGGGAATATGGACCCATCGGCAGATCAAGTCATCTGATGATTTTTTCATGGGAAATCGCCGTTTCGGTAAAGTACTTATGATAGCCCAGGCTTTTGGTGCTGGTACGCACACCGATCAACCGGTTTCGGTAGCGGGGGCATCGTATACCACTGGATTGGCTGGTATCTGGTACCAGTGGATGTGGCTGTTCTCTACGCCTTTTTACTGGATCATCGCACCAATCTACCGCAGGTTGCGGTATGTCACCATGGCCGATTTTTTTAAGGAACGGTACGGTTCAAACTTGTCGATCCTATATACATTCATAGGGATTATATATTTTTGTATGGACATCGGCATCATGCTCAAAGGAACCGGAGTAACCATTGAAGGTCTAACCGGAGGCGTTATCCC
>DAOWAH010000214.1 GCA_030634675.1 Fidelibacterota bacterium | reverse complement strand
GGTCGAAGAATAATTGCGTCCATCAGCCGGCATGCCCACTACTTCCTGCTTATGAGGTAGTTTTTTATAGCGCCTTGGTAGGAAGAAAAAGGCGCCGTATTGTTCCCGTTCGAGATATGAAATAGCACCTTTCACCGTTTCAGGATCATTTTCATCGATTCCAGGATTCTGATTAGAGCGAATGAAAATCAAGGAATAAGTGGAATAGCCCACCAAAATGAGTATCACTGAGGTTAATGCGAGGGAAGATATCCGGTGTTTATTCTGAATTGCCCAAACTGTGCCAATCACAACCGCTGCGATAACAATAGCAACACTAATCAAGCCAAATCTTCCGGCCAGCCGGGGTAGACCTTTGATGATTCCATTGTGAATAATCAGAAATGTAACACCGGTAATCACAACGGTAATGATAAAGGATTTCCATTCGAATTCCTGTTTGCGGAAATAGATGATCAGGGCAATGAATGGTAAAGCAAGCAGGTTCAGCAGATGTAATCCAGTGGCCAGACCGATCATATAAGCAATGATCAGGATATAGCGTTCATTTCCCGCTCGATCGGCTCGCTCCGACCAGTGCAGCACCAGCCAGACTACGATAGCGGTAAAAAAAGTACTCAAAGCATATACTTCCGCCTCTACCGCGTTGAACCACTGACTGTCGCTGAAAGCAAAGACCAGAGCGCCCAACAAGGCTCCGCCAAAGGCTACGACAGCATCATTTACATTATTCACTTCGCCGCGCCAGTGAGTAATCACTTTAACTATGATCAGATATAGTAACATCACGGTAACCGCACTGAGGATAACGGAGGTGATATTGATCCGATAGGCAACATCAGGGTGAAAGGGAATCATTGAAAAAACACGACCCAACAGCAGGTAAAGCGGACTACCGGGAGGGTGGGGTACACCCAAGGTATGGGAAGTGGCAATAAATTCACCGCAATCCCAGAAGGAAACAGTTCGCGCCATGGTGGCAAAATAGATTATCAATGAAAATACCAGGGTGAACCCGGCGGTAATTCGGTTCCAGCGGATAAAGTCTTTGCTAACCACGATATCTATTCCTTGGGTTTTTCTAATGGTTGATCGGTTGGTCTTTCAGCCGTGGGCGGTTCACCTGAATTTTCCCGATTGGACTCAAAAACAAAATTCATCTTCAGCTCGTCAATGGTCTTGGAGAGATATTCAGTTTCCCAATCGGCCAGATCGACGATCCGTTCATTCAGCATTTCCAGCATATCAATCGAAAACTGAGCCTGTTTCAAATTGCGCTGAATTTTGTCGGATACAGGGTTTTTCATTTTCCCCATACCGATCCAGGCTCCAGTTGAATAGGAAGATATTAATTGCATAAATAAATATTCATTTTTAGTTGGTTGTTCCTTGGACATAAAAGTATTATGAATTAAACGTATTTCTGAGATATTGTTTCAATGATAATTAAGCCGTGGAAATTAACTATAATAAAAGCTTATTACGTACTGATTAATCCTTAGCGTAAAATTAGAAAACCAGTGGCTATTTTTGTTAATGCGGGATCAGGGAATCAGGCTGACAAATTCTTCGGTAGTCAGGGTTTCCGGCCGGCGGGTCAGTTCGATATTTTCCAATCCCGTCGCTGCTAATTGGAACCCGGCCAGAGAATTACGCAACATCTTGCGGCGCTGGGAAAAGGCCGCTCCAACGATTTTTTCAAATTGTTTGAATTTAACGTCCGGTACAAGCGGTTGGGCGAGTTTCCTTAAGGCAATGAAAGCTGAATCAACCTGGGGCCGGGGCTGAAATACGGTGGGCGGAATTGTAAAACAATATTTCACTTCCAGGAATGCGCCGATCATTACTGTGAGTCGTCCGTAGGCTTTGGTTCCGACTTTGCCTGTGAGGCGCTCCGCCACTTCGCGCTGAGTCATCAGGAATGCAGCGGTCCAGTATTGCCGCTGTGCAATCAACCAGAACAGGATTGGTGAAGTGATGTTGTAGGGAATATTGCCCATCACCCGCACGGGAGTGGGGATCGGCAGCTCAGACAGCTCCAGCCCAAGCACATCGCCGAGGATGAAATAACAGTCCCGTAAATCCTCCCGGTTTTTCAGGAATTCTACCAGCCTGGGATCAATTTCGATCGCCGCCAGGTTGCCCACCGCCGGCAACAGTAATTCGGTCAGGGCACCTTCACCGGGACCGATTTCCAGCACGTTGTCGGTGGGCTGCGGGTCGATGGTGCGGACAATCCGTTTCAATAGATTGGTGTCAGCCAGGAAATTCTGGCCCCATTTTTTCTTGGCGAAATGTTTGAAGGTCATTATGCTATTAGACCAAACAATTGTTCCGCATTTTTCCTAGTTGAATGGGCCAGTTCCGCCAATTCCATTCCCTTGATGGCAGCCAGTTTCAGAGCCACGAAGCGGGTGTGGCCCGGCTCATTGAGCTTACCACGGAAGGGCACAGGGCTCAGAAACGGGGCGTCGGTTTCCACCAGCAACCGTTCCAAGGGTAGATTCTGTGCCACAATTGGCAGGTCGCTGTTTTTATAGGTCAGGTTGCCAGCAAATGATATGTAAAAACCCAATTCCAGAAACTGTTCAGCTAATTGGATTCCACCGGAAAAACAATGAGCCACTCCTTCTTTTATCCCGGATTCCTTCAAGTTCGCAATCACGTCGACGTCGGCGCTGCGGTTGTGAATGATCACCGGTAGGTCCAATTCAAGCGCCAGCTCAAGCTGCTGACTGAAGATTTCCTGTTGACGTGCCCGTGGACAGTAATCGCGGTAGTAATCCAGGCCGATCTCGCCGATGGCAACCACTTTTTCTTCAATAGCAAGCGACCGCAAGTGGTCTAAAAAATCGCCGAGCAAATCATTGGAATAATTGGGGTGAATCCCCACGGCCGCGAATACCGTATCGTGAGCTGCAGAAATCGCGGCGCCTCGTTCGCCAGTTTCCAGAGCGATTCCGCGACAAATCACCCGGGTCACGCCCTGGTTGGCGGCCCGTTCCAGCACGGCGGGCAGGTCGGCATCCAGGTTTTTCAAGTACAGGTGGCAGTGCGAGTCGATCAGCATATTTATTCTCCCAGTATCCGGTACAATTCCAGATTCAGATAATAGTGGTGGCCTTCCATTACGCGTTTCTCCAGGATCCCCTGCTCGCACAACTGATTCAGATAATTTCGGGCAGTGTTTTCGGCATATATCTTTTTACCGGTGAAATGTACTACTTTGCTGAATGGTTGAGTGAAAAGCAAATCGACCAATGCTTCCGGTCGACGAATATTTGTTTCGGCTAATACAGTTTTCAGGATTGAATCCTTCACCGCCAAAATGTCATTAATTTTGTGGTAGGTATGATTGGCGGTAATCTCCACCGCTTTAAGCATATATATTATCCAGGGTGTCCAATCACCGGCCTGTGAGACATTATCGAGTAAACGATAATATTCCCCTTTGTTATCTATTATATAGCGGCTTAAAAATAGTACCGGCCAATCCAACAGGCCTTTTTTCACCAGATAATGAATAATGAAAATCCGTCCTGTTCGGCCATTGCCATCCCGGAACGGATGAATCGCCTCGAATTGAAAATGTCCAATCGCCATTTTTAGAACCGGGTCGATATCCAGCTCATCTTCATTCATAAAATCCAAAAGATTATCCAGTTTATCTTCAACGATTCCGGCGCCGCGGGGAGGAGTATATACAATTTGTTCCCGGCCCGATCCAACTTCCACCCGTTTGATTACCGTCGGTAAAAATGGGGGGCGGATTCCATCAGTGGTTTGCTTAATATGCCGATAAATATCAATCAAGTAACTCTGATCAAATTTCATCTGGCCTTGAATCAATTCGTGCCCAT
>DAOWAH010000136.1 GCA_030634675.1 Fidelibacterota bacterium | reverse complement strand
TGGTCCTTCAAATCGATGGCAATGAAGCTTGGCAAGCGGAAACGTTCAATTTCACCATTTTACCGAAGGCGTTGAAAATCAAATGTTAAAAAGTTATCCATTAACCGACATTCATAGATCTAAGAGCAAAATCATAATACAGTTTTTCATTTATTCTACTGTGCTGGCAGGTCAAGATTCACTTATAAACAGATCCATCACTCTGACTTCAAATGAAAAAGATTTACTAGCTCAAGGCGAAATTATCGTTCGTGATTTATCTACCGACCAAAAGGCTGGAAAAACTGTTGAAGCAATTGGATTAATTAAAGCCGGCATCGATGATGTATACCAGGTTTTGTTGAATTTTGAAGATTATAATGAATTCATGCCAAATGTTGCTGAAGTAGCAATTTTTAAAAAGGATTCTAATAATGCAATTCTAAACTACACCAATGAACTTCCATTGAATAAGGTAAAAAAATATCGCTTAGACATGTCTTATCAGAAGAAAAAAAATGAAGCCATGTTTAAATGGGAAATGATTGAATGGCCCGGATTAAGAAAATCCGAAACAATAAATAACACAACCGGATATTGGCTTCTAAAAAATTATCCTTATAAGCACAATCATATTATCGCTTTATACCACGTTTATTCTGATCCCGGGCCGGTACCGTTGGGACTGGGGTGGATTGTGGATATTCTTACATATAACAGTGTTCCCGAAATCGTAATCAATACAAGAGCAAGAGTCTATTCAGTATCAAATTGATCTATAACAGTTGTAATTGGGAATTATGGTGTGGCGCAGGAATAATTAGTGAAACTGTATGATATCACCCGTACTGACGACGAACGCCAGGCAGCCCATTTTGCCATCTAATTTTCCAGTGGAACCCCACGGCCTCAATCTACTCCGCCGTCTGCCCACGGAAACAAAGTGCAGGCTGAGCCTGCCTGTCGAAATGAAGTGAAAGCTGGGCCTGTCTCACGTAGTCTGAAAGACGAAGGGAGATCGGTCCTGCAGTAATCCCACAAATGTGTGGTTAGTTATTTTTTCTTTTCCTCTAAAGCCGTCAAACGTTTTTCGATCTCGTTCAGTTTTGCATCAATATCGATGCCAGATTTATCACCCAGAATACGCTGTTTGAAGGCATCGGAGATATCGAGCAAATCAAACAAAAGAATTATGACAACTACCGTAACCACTATACCAATAAAACTAAACATATTACACCTCTTAGCTAATTTATTAATGCACGTTCAAAGTTTATGATGATTGCATCACTTTTTGACCTTTAATCAATTCTCTTAGAATAAATATCCCAGGCATAAGGAAAAAAAGCTGATAATTACCTTGAAACATCATCCAAAACTTCACGTGCTGCATCAAGGATCGGTTGGACCGAAATCGGGCTCCCAACCGCCAGCTCCATCCAGAGCTTGGGCGTCACGTTACCAATTGTGCACATCCGTTCCATTTCCCGGCCCAGATTCTTGCCATGCATGTATTCTTCAATCTGGAATTCGATAATATGTCCCAGTGGATAATTGGGCAGGTACAATCCATTATCGATCATATGGGAATAAATCGCCAAGATCGGAGCATCCTTATGACCCAACACCGGGTAGAAAAATTCGTTCCAGATTGACTGGGCAATTTCGATTACTGCCGCTTTCAATTCAGCCGGAGTAAAATCAGGATGGTCATACATCCAGTGCCAGACATCCATATCCACCAGGGCTACAGCCCCGATCTCACAGACAGACCAAAGCCGGTGGAGTGCAGAGTAGTCGGGAGTGTCGCTTACCGGCTGTTCGTAGCCCAATAAATCCAAATCCCGGCTTTGAAAAACAAAGGCAAATGCTTCGGTAAAGGCTGTATTCGGAACACCCTGTAAAAGGGTATGATCAATCCGGTTAAGGCTGAAAACCTGCTCAACATTATGTCCCAATTCATGGATTGCTATGTTGTAGCCCTTGTAATCCATGCCGCTTTCGGTAACTCTGGTCCGCAGATGGGCATTATCCGATCGACGGTCGGCCCCCATGGCATGTCCAACACCCCGGGCGGCATCGACATCAATCTTGGAATGGAGAAACTGGGCAGTGGAATAATCGAATCCTAGCCCAATCAGAATATTTGGTAGATCGGCCCGAAAGATTTCGGCAGTCGGGTACTTGGCGGTTGTAATCTTATCCAGTTTGGTTTCGTCAGGAGTCGTCTGGCTGCGAAAACCTTTGTACCAAATATCAAATGGTTCCAGATCGCGCCCCAGCCGCTGCTGAATTAATTCGCCGATCCGGCGGAATTCATCCGAAGATAATAAATCCGTGAACAGCGCTCGCACTGATTCCTCCGGTATTTCCCGTCCCCGATTAAAACTACGCTCGACGAAAGTTGGATAGTCAGAATAATAGGGATCGGCCAGTTTTGCTGCCCGATAAAAATTGCCCAGGTGCTGGTAACGGGTATCAGGCTCTGGTGTATTGTCAGTGCTGGCGCCCCGCACTTCGTTGGTGGCTACAACCCAATCAGCATCAGGATTATCGATAATGACCTGAGGTAATTCCTGCCTGATGATGCGCTCCATCACACGGTAGATCATTTGCTGCCGTTCAAATCCGTCTTCCTGCGCGTATTGCGCTTTCAATTCATCACGGATACCCCAGTGGGAAATCAAGCGTAAATCCTGTGGAAATAACCGCCGGCCATCCTCGGTAAGCAGGTTACCAAGGTAAATATTATAACCGCTGATGTAATTATCTCCGGTGAGATAAGCATCGTGATAAGCCTGGCTGACTTCCGCCGGCAACCGCACCGCAAACCGCTGCGCCAGGCGTACTTCCGCCCACTTCTGGCGGGACCAGTCATTACCTTGTTCCAGGCATTCGTCCAGGGTGTATACCGGATAGTTCAACAGAACCCAAAAAGTGATTTTGGTTGTGTACAGATCATCATTCAGGTGACTGTCAAGACTCAGGTTTCCCAGCAGATAATCAACCGGTAACAGCGGTCGGGTATTCACATCCAAATCCCAGCGTAATTCCCGTCCCATCTCCGTCAAATGACCGCTGATATTTTCAAGTGATTTTTCAATCTGCGAAAAGGAAGTTTCCAAGACATCCTGATCAACAGTAAAATTGGCTACGCAGAATTCCCGGAATTGATCCCCGGTACCATCACTTGCTAACCACTGCTTAGCTACCTGACTGACACCGGTCTCAATTCGTTCAAGATTATCATCGCCATATTTTTCTATCAGTGCATTTACGGTCTGTTTTATAATGGCATCAGTGATACTTACTTCTTCAGATGAGCGGGACTGGCATTGAATCAGGATCAAACTACATGCTAAAATTATTATTCTAAATGATTGGGACATGGTCAGCTCACTTATTATTGTTTAATTCAATTAATAGTCCGGAGAAATTTAGTATTAAATTCACGATCAGTTGACTTCAATCTGCGCCGGAAGCTACCATTAAGAAAAATGACCCTGTCAACAGGGTCATTTTTCTTCTCAGATATCAGCATTTCAATTTAACAGCAATTCTTCCATCTGGGTCACCAGATCATTGAAAAGAGCCATTGCGTCATCGATCGGCTGAGGAGATGAAAGGTCAACGCCGGCATCCTTCAACAATTCGATTGGATAATCACTGCCACCAGATTTCAGGAAATTCATGTAATTCTCCAAGGCACCTTCGCGTCCTTCCAAAACCGCTTTGGATAAGGCTGCTGAAGCACAATAACTGATGGCATATTTATAAACATAAAAGCGGCGGTAAAAATGGGGAATACGACCCCAGTTCAGCTTATATCCGTCATCAATTACAGCCACGTCACCATACCATTTATCTTCTACAGCGAAGTAGGTCTGGTTCAATGATTCCACTGTTGCTGGTTTCCCTTCGAAAACCATCTGGTGGGCATTACGCTCGAACTCCGAAAAGATGATTTGGGTGAATACCGTTCCCAGGAAATTATTGACCCATCGATCCAGCAAAGCCAGTTTCAGTTTGGGGTCGTCAGTATTTTTCAATAGATAGTCCATCAACAATGCTTCGTTAAAAGTGGAAGCCACTTCAGCCACAAACAGGGTATAACCGGATGTCGGATAAGGTTGGTTCGCGTTGGAATAATAACTATGCATGGCATGACCCATTTCATGAGCCAGGGTAAACATATCCCTTTGTGTGCCATTGTAATTCATCAGCATATAGGGATGCGAACTGTAAGTACCCCAAGAATATGCACCGCCCCGTTTGGCTTCCGTCTCATACACATCGACCCAGCGGGAGGAGAAACCTTTTTTCACCATTTCAACATATTCTTCACCCATTGGCTCAAAGGCTTTTATCAGGATAGCAACTGCATCATCATAAGCTACATCCAGACTGACGTCCTCGACAATTGGAACGGCTGTATCATATAGATGAATTTCATCCATACTCATTACCTTACGGCGTAATTCCATGTAACGATTCAAGACACCTACATTATCATAACCAGTATTTAGCAAATTATCAAAAACATCTACTGGTACATTATCCGCGTCCAGGGCCATCTCCAGAGTGCTATTATACTTGCGGGCACGGCTGATAAAGAGATCCTTTTTCAGATAGGTATCGAAAACAGCAGCATTGGTATTCTTCACTTTATCAAAAGCTTCGGTTCGACCAAGGAAAGCTCCCCGCCGGACAGCCGGATTCCGGGATAATAATAATTTGGAATAACGTCCCCGCGTCAGCCGAATTTCAGAACCATCCTCATCTTTGACCATCGGGAATACCATGTCGGTCGTCGTTAATGCTTCATGAATTTTCTGGGGACCGCGAAACAGATCGCCGGCCATGGCCAGTAATTCTTCCTCCTCGGAAGAAAGGGTATGTTCTCGCTGACGAATCAGATTATCGAAGAAAAATCGGTAAACTTCAAGGCCCGGTGTTTTGTCGATATATTTCTTTAATTTTTTCTCCGGAATTGTCTGCAGTTCAGGCAGGATGAAAGAAGTTGCTTCACCATATTTTACCAGCAATCCCCGGGCGCGATCATTCAGTGCCTGATTCTCCGATATCCGTGTATCCTCATCTTTCAGTAAACCAGCATAAACATAAAGATTATCGAGCTTCAGCGATAATTTGGAATCCAATTCAAGGCATTTAAGGATCGTAACACCGGATTTTTTTAATTTTCCTTTAAATTCCGAAAATTTTAATAACCCGGATTCAACTGTTTTAAAATCATTTTCCCAGGCATCGACCGAAGGGTAAATGTCCTGTAAATTCCACTGGTACTGGACCTCAATCTCACTGCGCTGAGGTATGTCACTCTCAGCAAAAAGAAATGAAAAACATGCTAGAACTAATATTCCAGACAGAATAATTCTGGATTTCATGAGTACTTT
>DAOWAH010000150.1 GCA_030634675.1 Fidelibacterota bacterium | reverse complement strand
TGATCTGGTCTTACAGCCCATGTTTTGCTTTCAATTCATCCAACATAGCGAGGGCTTTCAAGGGCGTCATATTGTTTACATCCAGCTCCATTAAGTCCTGTTTAAGGGCACTTTCCTGTTCCTTAAAAAATGATAACTGTTGGGACGCCGGTATAACTGATTTAGTTCCCGTGTTATAATCCTGCTCTAAATGATGGTTTAAAATTTCAGTTGCTCTGCGCAAAACAGTCTGGGGCAATCCAGCCATTCTGGCAACATGAATTCCATAGCTTTTATCCCCAGGACCAGGTAGAATCTTCCTTAAAAATATTATCCGTTCGCCAAATTCCTCTACGGCGGCATGATGGTTTTCCAACCGCTCAAGAGTATGTTCCAGTTCCGTTAATTCATGGTAATGGGTGGCAAACAGAGTCCGAGCAGTTATCCCTGGCGAATTATGCAGGTATTCCGTGATCGCCCAGGCCAGAGAAAGACCATCAAAAGTAGCTGTTCCCCTTCCGATTTCATCCAGGATTATCAGGCTGCGCCCGGTAGCATTGTTCAGAATATTGGCCGCTTCATTCATCTCTACCAGAAAAGTACTCTCGCCACCAGCCAGATTGTCACTGGCACCTACCCGAGTAAATAATTTATCAACGATACCAATAGTTGCCTTTTCTGCCGGAATATAGGATCCAATTTGAGCCATGAGAACCAGTAGACCCACCTGTCTCAGATAAGTTGATTTCCCTGCCATATTAGGACCGGTTATCAATAAAATCTGCTTACTCTCAGTATCCAAATTAGTATCATTGGGAACGAACCGATCAGTGGCCGGTAATAATATTTCCACTACCGGATGACGACCTGCAGTAATAGATATTTCGGTTTTTGATGATAATTGCGGTCTGGTATAGCGGTTTTCGCTTGCCACCGTTGTCAAGGTTGTCAACAAATCCAAACGGCTGAATATATGAGCATTAGCCTGGATAGCCTCGGCTGTGCTCAGAATTGATTGACACAGTTCATTGAAGATACGACGCTCAATTTCCTGTATTTGGTCTTCCGCCGTCAGAATTTTTTCTTCGTATTCCTTCAATTCCGGTGTAATATATCGTTCCGAATTGACTAATGTCTGCTTCCTGATATATTCTTCCGGCACTTTCTCCAGGTGGGTTTTGGTAATTTCGAGGTAATAGCCAAATACTTTATTATACCCTATTTTAAGTGTCGATATGCCGGTCCGCTCACGTTCACTGGCCTGTAAACCGGCAATCCATTCCCGGTTACCCAAAGTCAATTTCTGCAACTCATCTAATTCGTCGCTGACACCCTTATTAATGTAATTTCCAGCTTTGATCTGGACCGGCGGTTCTTCAATTATTACATTTGTAATTCCGGATACAATCGCACCAGTATCGAGGAAACGATCTGCCAGTTTGCACAGTGCCGGTAGCTTGCTATTTATCAGCAGATCAATAATCCCGGGGATAAGACCCAAACTATCACCCAGTGATCGAACATCGCGCGGTCCCGCTTTGGCTTGGCTGATTCGACCTACAATCCGTTCGACATCAGTGATGCGCTGCAGAACCAGGCGAACTTTTTCAAGTATCTCCCGGTGATTGTAAAACTCGTCAATAATATCCAATCGTCCGTTCAAACGATCAATATTTGTCAATGGTCGATTTAACCATTGGCGCAGTAAACGTCCTCCACCGGCAGTGATCGTTTCATCAAGAATTTCCAGCAAGGTTCCATGTGTTCCCTGGGTAGCGAGTGACTGGAAAACTTCCAGGTTTCGAACAGTAAAACCATCCAACCCCATTATCCCATGCTCGAGGACAGGTCGTAAAACAGATATATGCGCTAAAGATGAATTCAGCGTATTCTGTAAATGGTATAACAATGCACCACCGGCCGCTATTCCCAAATTCAATTCTTCACAGCCAAATCCTTTTAGGGAGGCGACCTTGAAATGCTCAGTTAATAAGCGATAACCTTGATCAAAGTTGAAAAGCCAATCTTCGATTCTGGTCAGGTAGGGTTTCAAATCACGATACCAACGGTCAGTTGAACAGGTCACTTCCTGGCCAATTAATACCTCCCGGGGATCAAATTTTCGCAACGCTTCCGATAAGCCAGCTTCGGCACATTCGCCGATATGGAATTCTCCCGTTGACTGATCCAGGATGGCGTAACCGGAGCGATCTTTCATTGTAACCAGGGCTGCCAGATAACGATTGGATTTCAAATCCAGTGCTTTTTCGGAGGTGATCGTACCCGGCGTAACTACCTCTATTACTTCCCTTTTTACAATACCTTTAGCCAGTTTGGGATCCTCAACCTGCTCACAGATGGCCACACGGTGACCGGCGGTAACCAACTTATGTAAATAATTATCCAAGGCGTGATAAGGGAATCCGGCCAAAGGAACATCAGCGGCCGCACCACTGGATCGCTTGGTTAAAACGATTCCCAAAACCTTGGATGTTATCCGGGCATCCTCATTAAATGTTTCATAAAAATCACCCATTCGGAAAAGTACTAAAGTATCCGGATGCCGGCGTTTCACATCCAAATATTGGCGCATCAGGGGAGTCATACTAGCCTTGTCTTTATTGCTATTGCTCACTGCCAATCCTACCCTGCTTTCCGCACATCACCAACTCTAAAAGTTAATCCACTGGAATCACAATATTCCAATAACGGAATGGCTGACTTACGTGTTGTATTAGTGATTTTTTTAAATTCAGCTACTGTTAATTCCTGATTATTTTGAAAAAAAACATTTAATATGCCACTTAATTCTGTAATCCAATATTTATGGTACCAGAAGCCGGTTTGGATTTCAACCGCCAGACCCTGTTCTTTAAGAATATGCAACATTTCCAGAATCTTTGATGGAGCAATTCCGGTAGTTTGCCTCAATTCACTCAAAGATGGTGATGTAAATCGTCCATTTTTTAACAGTGCAGCGATACGATCTGCGAATTGTTGATCTTCCGATTCCAGATTCACCGAATGAGCGGCCAATGCTATACCACCAATACTGCGAACCACCAACCCTTCCTGTATTAATTCATCGCAAACAAAATCAAACCAGACCTGTGAAAAACCGAGTTCGTTTCGTACAGCCTCCCTGCTAACCGTTTTACGGTAAGGATTTTTCAAATGAAACCGATTTATGTACTGTTCAATTTCCGTCCGGCAGGTTCTCAGATCGGCAGGATCATAGACTATATTCCGCTCAGTTATTAACGATAATTTTAATTCAAACAGCCAGTTACGGACATATTTTTCAGCGGTATTAAACCGGTGAGCCCATTCCAATACAGGTAAAGGATTTTCCCATTCCAGATTTATGTACTGCTTAAATCGCTGAGGGATATCTTTAACCAGCTTTTTTCCCCATTCCCGTAACTGCCGACCATTTTGAATGGGATTGGGATCGAGAACATGCCCGCCACCAATTGTTTCCATTGGCGAATAGGACCGGATAACAAATCGGTCATCCATGGCAGCAATAACCGGTTCTTCACAAATAATGATTACATTACCAGATTGGCCAGGTTGCAATAATTTACTGTCCAGGACTGAAATGCGCGCCAGAACCTCCGCCGTGCCAATATGCAGGTGTATTCTCTGGCGGTGCTTGATCTGCCAGCGAGTATCAGCTAACACAGTAATATGAGCAACAAATGATTGGGTCTCTCCAAGCCAGCCGGATTCTACCAATTCACAACCCCGAGTCAAATTTTCCACATCCGTACCGGCCAGATTAATCGCTGCCCGATCTCCGATAGTAACATTGGTTACTTCTATACCATGACTCTGTAGACCACGAATTTTTGCTTTAAAACCACCCGGCAAAATCCGCACCTCCATACCAGGACTGGCCGCTCCCGAAAGCACCGTACCGGTAACGACAGCACCAAATCCTTTTTTAGTAAATACTCGATCAACCTGATGCCTGAAAAATCCACGATTTGCATATTCAAACACTTTTTGAGATTCAACCAGTATGGCTTGTTGGAGATCATCGATTCCAGCCCCATTTGCAGCGGACGTACGAATAATGGGCGCTGACTCCAGGAATGACCCTTTCATCAATTCATTAATCTCAATCTCTACCAGATCCAGCCATTCATCGTCTTCTGCCAAATCACATTTTGTCAGGGCAATTATACCCCGGGAAATACCCAATAATTTGAGGATATTTAAGTGCTCAATGGTTTGGGGCATGATTCCATCGTCAGCCGCTACCACCAACAACGCCAAGTGGATGGTTGATACACCAGCCACCATATTTCGGATGAAACGTTCATGGCCGGGTACATCAATAATGGTAATATCCTTGCTCAAAAACGCAAAACCCAAATCGATGGTCATACCACGGGCTTTTTCCTCCTCCAGGCGATCCGTATCTGTTCCGGTGAGCGCTTTTACCAGGGCCGTTTTACCGTGGTCGATATGACCGGCCGTACCAATGACTAACTGGGACATAGTTCAGATATTGTTAATTGCTGCTACCAATCGTGGAAGCTGATCCGGTATAATCGCCTTCAAATCTATATGGAATTTGTGATTACGAATATATCCGATAACCGGTTCGGAACCGGTTCGGAAACGACGAGCCAACTCCGTTACTTTTAAATTTTTAGGATTGAAGCACAATGCTGCACTTGGTATATCGGCTTCCGGTAATGATCCACTGCCAGCTTCGACCTGGGATGGCATCAATTTAATTCCCAGTACCTTTAGCGTTTCTTCCGGCAAGGTATTTAATATTTCCTGGCCTCGTTTCATCAGGATTTCACGCGGAGTTGATAATAATACATGCGTTAGATTGTTATCATTTACGGCGTTTCCGTTATAAGTCCGTAAAGTTTCTTCCAGTAGCGCTAAAATGAATTTATCGCAACGAACCGCACGGTAAATCGGATTAGCATGGATTTTATCGAGTATATTTTTACTTCCGGTAATCAAACCGGCCTGAGGTCCGCCCAGTAATTTATCCCCTGAAAATGTAACTACGTCTAC
>DAOWAH010000301.1 GCA_030634675.1 Fidelibacterota bacterium | reverse complement strand
CCTTCACCATGATCTTTCTGGACTGAGACACCGGGGAGTCTTTGAAGTGCCTCAGCAGCGTTGAAATCAGGGAAAGCTTCGATTTGATCGATTGAAATAATGTTTTCGATATGATCGGAAGATTTTTGTTGACTGAGCGCTTTAGCTTGACCCTGTCGGAGACCGGATACAACCACCTCACCCATTTCAATATAACTGACATTGATAGCGATATTAAAATTGTTATCGGCACCATCAGAAACCGATATTTGGGCACTGTAGTCTTCATATCCGATATACTTGACGGCCAGAGTATAATCTCCGGTCGGAACATTTGAAATTCTAAATTTCCCAGTTCTTTCGGTGGCAGCACCGTAAGAAGTACCGACCAGCATTACATTGGCACCTGGCAAAAAAGTACCATTGTTAGCATCAGTAATTTTTCCGGTAATTGTTGCTGCTGGCAATGAAATTGTTAAAACGAACATAATCAGTGCGAATGCGAGTATTATTCCAGTTGGTTGATTGGTGTTATTATGATTTGAATTCATCTTGTGATACCTTGTGATTTGTTTAATAATTGACTATTTGTCTATACATTATAAGAATAATCGATAAAAGTATCAAGAGATATTTCTATCCTGCTTTAGTATCTCATTATGGTAGATAATACCATGAAAATCAGATTATCTTTAGTAGGAGCAAGAGATACTATCCGGGTACAGTAAAAATCGCCTATATGGATTATAATATTAATATTAGAAGAAAATGAAAAGAATCAACTAATTGTACTACTTACCCAAACATATATTATATACTAAAATATGTTATTGAGAATTGTAAGTCACTAAACTAAAAATAATGCGTGACACTTATCCGTGTTTTGTTATATAATTGTATAGACAATTAGTCATAAAAACCAAATATAAAGGACAGCAAGTCCGATTGTTTAAGTATGATAATAGATAGAAATAGTCCCATACCAAATTATTTTCAACTTCAGAATTGGTTGCGAGAACAAATCGAACAAGGTGTTTTTAAACCGGGTGATCGCATTCCTACGGAAGATGAGTTTAGCCGGATCACTGGATTAGCGCGGGCAACAATCCGTCAAGCAATCCAAAACCTGGTCAATATGGGGTTGTTAAATCGCAAGCGCAGGCTGGGGACTTTTGTATTGGAAAAAGTCATTACCACCAGTAGTCATACTATAATCGGATTATTGATTCCCGATATCAGGCGTGGTTATGCTCCGGTACTTGCGAGAGGCGTCCAGGATGAAGCAGCCAAGAGTAAACATAGCATTATTCTATGTGACACAGATGATTTATTTGTCCGAGCTGATTTCCATGCCGATCGCATGATTGAGAATTCTGTCGGTGGTGTCATATTTGTACCCACTGCCGCGAGCGATGATCAAAATCAAAAAATACTCGACAAATTAAAACGAAATAACATTCCTGTAGTGCTGGTAGATAGAACCTTGCCATCTAGGGATTTGGATTATGTGACAGCCGATAATATAAAAGGCGCGTATGAAATGACTGAGTATCTGATAAAACGTGGTCATCACCGGATTGCTATTACACTCAGTACTTTGATCCGTACTGAACGCGATCGATTGGAAGGATATAAAAAAGCTTTTCATGATAATGGTTTACCAATTGATGAAAATTTAATCCTGACCCATTCAGGGCCGTTTTCCGAAGGGCGCTATATCCAAATTGCTGAAAAGATTTTCAAACCTGATTTAAATGTATCGGCTGTATTTGCTGGCCATGACCGAATTGCGCTGGTGTTTTATGCAGTAGCGAAAAAACTGGGAATTTCCATTCCGGATGATATTTCGATTGTCGGCTATGATGATCTGCATTTTACCACAATATCATTGACTACCGTGCATCAACCAATTTACGAAATGGGACAGGAAAGCCTGGAATTGATTATGTCGCGAATAAATGGCGATCTATCCGAACCGCAAAGAATTGTTTTGGAATCATATCTGGTGGAGCGTTCCTCAGTAAGATCTATATAAAAACCAAATAGTAAAGGAAGTCAAAATGAGAGCTGTTGTGTTAAATGCTAACTGGGATCCTAAGTCAGATTTTAAATTGGGATCTAAGGATATCGAGGGGAAACTGACCTATCTGGGCAGTAAAGTATGGCGCAATCCTCGAATTGAAATTGTCAATAAAAATACTCCGGTACCCAGCCCGACTGAAGTCTTGATCGAAGTAAAAGCCTGTGGGATTTGCGGTAGCGATGTCCATATGCTGCAAAGCGATGACGCCGGCTACATTTTCTATCCCGGCTTGACTGCTTTCCCATCCACTTTGGGGCATGAATTTTCAGGGACAGTTGTAGAAGCTGGTAAAAAGGCAATCAATAAAGGAACCGGAAAACAATTCCAAGCGGGGGAAGCGGTTTGTGCCGAGGAAATGATCTGGTGCTCTACCTGTAAACCCTGCGCCGATGGCTATCCGAACCACTGCGAACGGCTGGAAGAACTGGGCTTTTCGACTGATGGAGCTTATGCAAAATATATTAAAGTCGATGCACGGTATCTGTGGAACATCGATCATCTGGAAGGACTTTACGGCAAGCAAAAAATGTTCGAACTGGGCAGCCTGGTTGAACCAACTTCGGTGGCTTACAATGCCGTCATCGAGCGGGGTGGCGGCATTCGTCCTGGAGAAAATGTGGTAATTCTAGGCGGCGGACCGATCGGTGCCGCAGCCTGTGCCGTATTAAAGAGACAGGGAGCCGCTGCGGTTATCCTCTCCGAGCCATCGACTTCGCGGCGGGAAATGGCTCTGTCAAT
>DAOWAH010000292.1 GCA_030634675.1 Fidelibacterota bacterium | reverse complement strand
CATATTTATAGCGCACCCCGGTGGAAGTTTCCCGGTCAGCTCCCACAATTGCTCCCCGTTGCACTCGTACCGACCCATGATCGCTGGTCATCACGATGGTGAAATCGCTTTTACTGAGTGTTTTCAGGGATTGAAACAACCAGGAATTCTCAAACCAGGTTTTTACTGCAAAGCGATAGCCTGATTCATCGGGCATCATTTCCTGAAGAACATCTGACTCAGAGCGCTTATGAGCCAACATATCCACAAAATTAACAACAACAGCAAGACAGTTGACTTGCAAGTATTCCGCAACGTGGTTATTGAATCGTTGCCCTTCGTCAATGGTATGAATTTTATGATACATGACGCGATTCTGTTGGAGCTTCGATCGCTTTAATTGATCATTCAGTAATAATTCCTCGAACAGATTCAGACTGGACCCGGCTTGTTTCATTTTTTCAGCTTGTTGGGGATATTTTTCCAATAATTCATCAGGATATAGACCACTGAAAATGGCATTTCGGCTGAATGGAGTTGCTGATGGCAATAATGAAAGATGGTAGTCAATTTGATAGTCAAAATATTGTCCAACCTCCGGTAAAATAGTCATCCACTGATCCAACCGCATACCGTCGATTATAATAAAACACACTTTTTCACCATTATTCAAAATGGGATTTACCCAATTGGGTATTACATCAACGGACAGCGATGGCGGCGTATCTCTTTTCAGCCAACTGGTATAGTTTTCATTCACGAAATGGACAAATTCACGGTTGCTATTCAGAATTTGTTCATCGAGGATATTTCCCAGACCGGTGTCTTTGTGTCTGTCAAAATTCAACTGCCATTTGACTAACCGATTATACAATTCCCACCAATCATCAATCTGAAGATTAGAATCCAGTTGGCTTTCAATCTCCTGGAATTCCTGCAAATAGCCGGTTGTGGCCTTATCCTCGGTGATTTGGGTTTCTTCCAGGATTTGTTTGCAGGCCATAAAAATTTGAGTCGGATTGACCGGTTTAATCAGATAATGGGCAATCTGCTCAGAAATGGCTTCATCCATCAGCCACTCTTCCTCACTCTTGGTAATCATGATAACAGGTAAATTGGGTCGGATCGTTTTCAATTGGCGCAGCGTTTCAATACCATCCATTCCTGGCATAAAATGATCTAACAATACCAGATCATAATTCTGAGATTGGACCAATACTATTGCATCACCGCCATTAGTGGCTGGCGTAATAATATATCCTTTTTCTTCCAGAAAAAGGATATGCGGTTTCAAATGATCAATTTCATCATCAACCCAGATTATTTTTCCACGGGATTTATTCATTATTAAGTGTAAACCTGCTTGGTAAATAATTTATCAGGACGAAATTTCCTCCGGCAAGGTGGCCGAATTTACCTGATGTATATGAAATTATGCAGAAAATGATTCCAATTATTTCAGCAATATAAGCTTGCGAACAGCATTGAATGAATTAGTCTCCATTCTTAAAAAATAAATGCCGCCACTCACCTGTGTACCCGTACTATTCAATCCATTCCAACTAACCGATTTATAGCCGGCTGATTGCCAACCATCCACCAGACGGATAACTTCCTGGCCCAATATATTGTGAATTGTCAGATGCACAGAACCATCCAACGGTAGTTCATATTTTATAGTTGTTTCCGGATTAAATGGATTAGGATAATTTTGATGTAATGCATACTTTATCGGAACCGGGGCATCAGTATCGAAATAATATTCTTTATGCATAATCTGGACCGGTGTACCGGATTGATTCCTGATATCGGAATTAATGATTACACTCGTTTCGGTGGAAACAATTTTACTGAATTTGATCGAAAGTAGATTTAATACCATCTGACTGCGTGAGTCACCTAAATCTGCCAGATTAATTTTAAGTTTTCCGGAATTATCGGTATAAAATAATTTCAGCCATTCCCGATCGATTCCATAATTAATCTCATTGAAGCTAATGATGGAAGGATCATAGCTAAGTACTACTTCCATCGCCCCCATAGCCACCGCTGAATCTAATTTTACCGAAAGAACAATTAAATCTTCATCAGTAGACTGGGTTCTACCGGGATAAAACACGTCAACGCTCATTATATCATCATTCAAGATTGATCGTGCCAGGAAATTATAATTTTCGAATCCAGCCGACCAATTCCACATCTGTACAAATACCATCATATCTTCAAAATCAAAGCTGGAGTCCGGCTGAATATGGAGATTGGGAGGCAGGCCACTGGCTGGTCCCAGTTCCTCATAGATTTGGCTCGAATCAGTCAGCCAATTATCACGGAATACTACCAAGTCATCGAATTCTACTTCCCCGGATTGATCATAGTCACCCAAAATATTTACGTAAAGCGGATACTCAACCCGATCAGCTGAGCCTTCAGCTATATCGTTGCTATTGCCATCGAAAGGATCACCGGTTTGGTCAAGCAGATTATCATTGATTTCCAGCCGTACGGTGTCATTTGCGTGATACCATTCTTGCGGAGATATTGAAACTACTTGATTTTGAGAATCATAATTGAAATTGAGGGGGATATTTCCCTGATTATCTCCATAAAGATGAATACCGCTGGCAAATGAAGTTGGGTCAACCGGCAGGTCAAAACCTAACTGAAACTCAGTAAACCAGTTTACAGCATCAACATCGGCGGCGCTGAAATTTGTAAGGGTTACCAGATTCTGATTATCGATCAACAGTTGTACTGTATCGCCCGCTCCAGTCTGCCAGTTATCGCTTGGTAATAACGCAAATTGGGTATCAATATATAAATCAGGTAAGTCAGCATTTGAATCCCAGTTTAAACTTCCTGAGTAATTTGATGGACCAATTAGTGTTGGGAGCCCGGAAACGGTGGCAGCCCGCCAGCCCAGACCATCAT
>DAOWAH010000353.1 GCA_030634675.1 Fidelibacterota bacterium | reverse complement strand
GGTTGAACCTTTTCCAGTGCCAGCGCTATCGACTGAGCTTCGAAAGCACCTACAATAACCGGTAATTTTCTTTCCCCTTCCAATTCTTTTAGTATTACCGCATAACTATGGCTGGAAGGATGAAAGGATATTTTCTCTACCTGTACTGGAATCAGCTTCATCTTAGTACCAATATAACCAGTGATTCAAATTTCCACAAGATCATAATACCGATTATAGCTTTGCCAGTCGACCTTTCAATTCCATGATTTTTTCCACCGGAGTGGGATCGGTCCCATGTTCCAGAGCACACCAGTAACTGAGCCAGTCACCAAAGTGAATCAAATGCAGCAACCGGGTAAAACGGTTGGGTCCGGAAACGTTAATAACTCTTTGCAGGCAATAATCCTGAATCAATTCACGACTGTTTTCCTGACGCAGTTTTACCCGCGGATGGTCATCCTGATCCTGTAACCAAAGAACCGCCAGGTGTTTTAACAGATCAGGATTATTTGACCAACCCACTATTTCATTATGGTTCATCTCCGGTAATTCATTGCTGTAAGCCAGCATTTTGGAATTTTCACTGAGTTGCCCCCGCCAGCGATTCGCCACTACGGCCGTCGCTTCAGTTTCGCCGTAGATGATCGGCAGATGGTCCGCGACCTGGCGCGCCAACTTCAGGGTTGGATTATCATCACTGGCGGAATATTTCTCACGCATTGATTTGAGGAGCTTAACTGTATCCTGCAGCCGTTCCTGAAACCCGGTTCCAATTATACCAATTTTATTTAACAGGTACAGAATAGTGACAAATGAATAAGCCAGGGCGGCCCGGGGTTGTAATCCGGCCACAATGGTAATTTTGTCAAGATCGTCGGTATCGAGTAATTCGCCAATTCTGCCACCGGTGGTAATCCCGCAGATGCGAGCGCCTTTGGACCGGGCATCGGCATAAGCTGCCAAGGTTTCTTCCGTGTTTCCGGAGTAGGATGAACAGATCACCAGTGTATTGAAATTGATCCAGTTTGGCAGGTGGTACCCGCGTACGACCTTGAATGGTACCGACATTTCATTTGCTACCAGCATTTGTGCTACGTCGCCACCGATGGCCGAACCACCCATTCCCGCCAGAACAATAGTAGCAATATTCGAATAATCATTATTCAACCGGATCGACTCTCCTATCCGAACAGCATCGCTAATGTGGTCGGGAAAATCATAAATCGCACCGAACATATTATCCGGGTCGTATTTTGTTCTGAGTTCTTTAATCATTTCATTCTGTTAATTGGATGGTTTGAGTGGAATAATTTCTATTTCTTCCTGTTTAAAACCAGGTCAGTGAATTCTATCAGGACACTTCTACTTTCGGCTGGTATTACTTCTAACCGATCCAAGGCCTGCTGGCCATATTGCTTGGCAGTAGCAATTGCCTGATCGAGTACTCCAGTTGATTCAAAATAATTCCGGTAAGCCCGACAAAGATTCGTTTCATCACTGGTATCCACTGAGGCACAGAATTGTCCCCAATTAGCGGCATCTTTTTCACGAGCCAGAATAGTGAGAATGGTCTGTTTACCAGCTTTAATATCACTACCAAGACTCTTCCCCATTATTTCCGGGTCGGCTGTAATCTCAAGAACATCGTCATGGATTTGAAAAGCTTTGCCCAATGCTAATCCATAATTAAACAGCGCTTGAATAGTAGCTTCCGGCTGATCACCTAAAATTGCACCCAGTTCGGCACACAATCCGATCAGGTTACCGGTCTTCTTTTCGATCATTACCAGATAATGATCCAGTGTAATGGAAGAATCAGTCTCAAATTCCTTATCAAAACCCTGGCCTTCACAGACCGCCAGGGTGGCTTCATTAAATCGCCGTAGTGCTTTTAACGGATTTACACTCACTTTCAATAACAACAATTGGCTCAATGCAAATAGGCCATCACCGGCCAGAATTGCTGTGGATTCGTCCCATTGCTTATGCACGGTAGGCTGACCATGCCTTTGGTCGTCGCCATCCATGATATCATCGTGTACTAAGGTAAAATTATGTAGCAACTCCACCGCCAGACCCGCATTCAGCAAGTCAGCGATATTTGCACCGCAGGCTTCCCCGGTCAGCCGCACCAGGATCGGGCGGAGACGCTTGCCCTGACCGGTATTGACATAACGAATCGGGTCGTAGAGGTAGTGGGGCGTTTCCGGCATATCAAGTTCTGCCAGCGCCCGATTCAATTCTTCCTGAAGAACTGAGATACGAATCAAGAATTGATCAGTGACCGGCATCTAGTTCGATTTTACCAATTGATTGCAGTTTGCCCAGAACC
>DAOWAH010000453.1 GCA_030634675.1 Fidelibacterota bacterium | reverse complement strand
GAATGACAGGTTTTCTGCCGAATTCTCCAGTTGATATATGGCCTCATTGATTGCCCGCAACAATTCCCAGGCGGTAGAGTTGTTGTCCTGTGGCCTCGTCCATATCTGCAAAGGATGGTCGGTGTCCTGACCGCTTACCAAAGAGGTCGCTTGTCCGACACCAGTCCATCTATTTGTTGTGCTCGAACGGCAATCGCTTTCATCACTCAAACTCCACAAGGCATATCTGCCTAAGAATCCCTGATTGTAGAAGTCGATGTGCCGTTTCCACTCCGACTGGTCATAGAGATCTGCAAAATAGGCATTGATCAGATCTTCGTCATTCCATACTACATCTTCGGTGATCACACCAAGATCAGTGCTGTCAAGCGGACTTTCACAGGAGAAATTTCCCAATACCGCCATTGCCATCAAAATGATATTATATATTGTTTTTTTCATGATTGCAGGTTCTTAGAAGCTTAGATTAACACCAACCGTATATACTTTAGACAGCGGGTAAGTTTCCCGGTCCCCGGCTTCCGGATCATAGGGGTAAATACCGAGATTGTCAAATGTCAACAAATTCGTTCCACTCAAATATACCCGGAGGTTACTGATACTGAAACGGCTTACATATTTATTAGGCAGTGTATAACCTATGACCAGATTCTTCAGGCGTACATAGGTGATCTCTTTCCAGTACTGGTCCATTATCAGGTCATTGTTTTTCAGGTTATCCACCGGGAATTCTGCTCCTTCCCCTTTGTTCTCAGGGGTCCATAGACCGTCGATCACATACTGGAAGGGTACCCTGGCTCCATTGTTTCTAACGACGATAGACCGTTCTGCATAATTGAAGTTTGTGCCATAGTTTGATGCGCCCTGAAAGAATACGGTTAGATCAAATCCCTTCCAGGTAAACTGTGTGTTCAGGCCAAACATAATTTCCGGAGTCCCGCTTCGGCCAATTTCCACCCTGTCTTCAGTAGTGATCAGTCCATCTCCATTGATGTCTTTGAGTTTGATATCACCGGGCTTAATCTCATTGTTGCTGCCTCCGTAATGCAGGACGGTTTCATCGGCGATATCGGCTTCATCGGCGAAAAATCCGTCAAACACATATCCAAAGGTCCTGTTCACCCATTGGCCAGATTTTCTTTCGATCCGCTCCAGGTCTTCCGTGAGGTATTCCTCTGGTTCCAGGAAGGTTTCCCATTTTTCGCGGGCCCAGGAAAAATTCCCCATTATATTAAACCCAAGTTCACCGAAATTGTCTTTATAGCCCATAATGAGTTCCAGGCCCCGGTTCGATCTGGATTCCAGGTTTTGCAGGGGTTGTTCTGCTCCGGAGGTTCCCGGCACCAGTACATTCTCAGGATCGCTGGCCAGGAGGTTGAATCGGTACCTGTAAAAAACATCCGCTTCAAAGCTTAACCTGTTATCGAGAAACCCTGATTCAAATCCGACATTATAAATATTGGATCGTTGCCAGGTAATTAAGGGATTGGCGATCCCAAGGGTTCTGATTCCTGTCTGGAACTGGTTGTCAAAAACATAACCATTTGCATTTCCATTGCTGCCACTTGAAAGGATGTAGAATCCCG
>DAOWAH010000165.1 GCA_030634675.1 Fidelibacterota bacterium | reverse complement strand
GATTCTCAAAAGCCGGTAAATCCAACTCCCTGGCCAGCTTCCATAACTCCCGTACCAGAGTTGGATTCTGCTGCATTGAATAGCGTTCCACCGGTATGGATAGATCGGCATCGCCGATCATATCGATAATTATAGCCTCATCAGGTTTCGGAATTGGTAATTCACTGGCAAAAGCCAGGGAACCACGGGCATAAGAACGAGGATCGCCACTTTGCCCCAGGTCTTCTCCATCGAAAAAAACGATTTCCACACCGATGGGCGGGGGTTTCAATTTCATGAGCCGGACCAATTCGAGTAAAACTGCTACCCCACTGGCCCCGTCATTGGCGCCGAGGATTGGTTCCATGCGCCGCGTAACGTCCGGGTCGTGATCCGCCCAGGGACGGGTATCCCAGTGCGCACCTAACAATAACCGTTTAGTGGCAGTCGGATTGAAGCGACCAATCACGTTAGTCAGTTGGTACTCTTCGCCACTGATTGGATCAGTCAATTGGAAGTGCTGCTGAATGACCGTATCGGCACTGGCTTGCAATTCCTCGATCAGGAAATCACGGCATTGATAATAGCCGGTCGAACCTGGATTCCGCGGACCGAAATCGCATTGCTGTTCCAGAAAACCAAAAGCTCTATCAGAGTTGAATTCAGGAACCTCTGATCGGCAACCGTTAAAAATGATCAGGACAAATGTAACTATGTATATCAGATTATTTCGAATTATTGTGCCCCATGCGAACACAGATACGGTTCCAACCGTAACCCTTGCACCGGGTCTGATCGGTCCACGACAACTTTGTTGCACTATCCCGTCCGATGCACATTCCATCCATGCCTTTGCAGACCTGTTTTTCGTTGATGGCATGAATGGTTGTTTACACTCAGTCAACATGTCCATTATCCACTAATGGCAATTTTAATATCGAAACCAAAGTCGCGATCGATCTTTTTGCCAGTGGTGAAATTGTCACTTTCACGATACTCGTAGATGATTCCGCCACTGACCCGTGTAGTAAAGGAATAAGAGATTCGCAACCCTGTTTTCCAACTGGAAATTTCTTTAGGTTTTGTGAATTTGGCGTCAATGTTGTTCCTGGTCTTGGTGCTATTTTCGTTGAGGTCAAAATTTAAAGTGAAATTAACATTATTCTGCACATCAACATTGTCAAAGAACGGCAATGGAATGGTCAGGCCACCTTTATGGCTGTAATTTGCGCTGCTCGATAAAGATTTATCGACTTTATATGTTTGACCATTTTCCTGTTGATCCATGGATCGGGAATAGTTCAAACGGGTAGTCACCGAAACACCTTTATTTAACTGCATTGTGACGCTGAGCAGGGGGGAAAAGCTGGCATCAATTTTGGAGGATCGTTGGTTATCACCATATTCGTCAATAAATGATTTAACATTAAACAGGGGCATAGGATCAGGGACGACGGTTTCCATACGCCAGTTACGGCTTTCGGAACCTCGAAAACTATGTTCCAGTGAAACCGACCGGGCAATTTTATTCAAGAGCGGTAATTTTTGCAAACCGTTCCAGCGCAGATTCCAACCAGGAAAAGGTATCCTGCCTTCCAGTTGTTCACCATAAGGTAACATATCCCGTTTAAGAGTGCGCGTTTCACCACCGGAACCGTCTATTTTGGATGATATGTTCTGAGAGTAATTAAAGGTAGTCGATATTGAGCTGGTCAACTTTATTCCGGAGCTTAGGGATATATCCTGTTTATGATTCCAATCCCCGGTATTGGAGCCAACTTGGGGTGAATGGGGTAAACCATGATCCGGCAACCAGCCAAATTTATAACCGGTTGGCACTGTTCCCTCAACCCCGAGCCCATTGCGGCCCAAATTGGATGTATACCTGATATTGACCGGATTTATTTTCTTGATGATGGAATGGATTTCTTTCAAAATCAGGTTGTCTTTTTGCGGGAGTTTTTTCTCCTCTTCCTGCTGCTTATTATTCCGGTTATCACGTGTTCTGCGACCAGTGGCTTTGGCAGGCGGTTTATACACTAACTCAAACAACTTAGTGAGGCTCAAATTCATGTTTGAGGAAAAATTCAAGCCAGTGCTAATATTGGCTCCGTCAATGGTGCTGCCGATTGGTTTGCTCCAGCGATATTGCGCGGAATAACTGAAATTGGGTCTCAACCATTCCAATACCGCTGGTGTGTAGGCCGCTGAAATGCTTTCGGTCGAGTTAGTAACAATCCCGGGATCAAGATCCCTGACAGCCATCCAGACATAACCGCGATAGTCATCCATATCACTTGAAATAGAACGGTTATATTTTAACGATTTCAGATTTTCGGTCAGTTTATAATCGAGTCCGTAATTACGTGTTAAACCAAGATTATAGTTTTCGGTTTTCTTTCCAATCCGTGGGGTTTTTTGTGAAAGTGACTCTTTAAAACTCATATTGGCATTAAGCGTGACCGGCGTATAATATAAATGAAAACCACCCAGTTTCGAACCTATCAAGGGTACCTTTCCCAACCATTTGAATGGTGATACAAAATTATCCTTTCCGAATGGCAGGGAGTAGGATAACTTGCCGGAAAAATTTTCATTCAGGTTTTCAGCAATCTGAAAACTGGAAGAAACACTGCGTTTGGCGCTGAAACTAGTATTGATTCGATCCAGAGTATATTTAATCAGTTTACGTTCTGATTTAGTAGTTTTTGACACCGAAGTACTGAAATTGACAGAGTTATTGATCGTTAAAATTGAATCGGTTATATTACTGCTGGTAACTAGAATATCTTCATTCTGCGGGTGATATTTTGGTTGCTTGATACTATTAGAATAGGCCATACTGAAAGGAATTTTCAAACCCCAAGAGTGGGGTAAAAACTTACTCAGGGTCAGGCTGGCATTAATCCTGAAATCTTCACTAGTGCTATTTGAGCCCAAACGTTCCTGCAGGATATGAAAATCGGCATCCCTGCGGCTGTATGCCATGGCAATGTTCCCAATATCCGCCAGGTTCAGTTTGCCTTGAACACGCATTGCAACGCCACGATCTTTTTTAACTCCGCTCATACGTAATTCATCAAGCCACACCTCGCCCGAAATAGGCAGGTTTGATTTATTCCTAACACCGACCCTGATATACTGGATTCGAGAAATGGCCGGCGTACCTTCTATTTGTATCCTTTTACCAGTCGGATCACGATTGGCATCTCTGAAAATGTACTCTCTTTTATTATCCCACACTTTCAAGGTATCGGTTGGCCTGATTTTATTTACATTGGAAACATTTGCCAGCTTCAATGCAGTCAGCCATTCCAGGTCCAGATCAATTGAGTTTCGCTTATTAGATTCATCCCAACCTTCATATACCGGTTGTGTAATTTCATAATAAGCATCACCTTTTCCAAAACGCATGAAAAATTCCACATCCGTATCATCTTCCCCAATACCGGGACTATTGCCATAGATAAACATTTTCATCCGGTCATAGGTCAGATAACTCTGAGCACGTTTACCACCCAATTCGAAGAGCGTTTTTTCAGCTGCACCCTGGTGATATCCCTTTAAATTATTGAATTTAAGAACCAACGATTGTTCCTTAGAACGAATTTGGTTGATGCGATCATATTCACCCTCTACACCCTTAGGTGGTTCATATTCTTCCGCATTATCTTCGGTATTAATGATTGTAACTGCAAAAACACTGTCATCTTTAACAAAACCGGTGGTATCACTGCTGACACCCAGTTCAATCCATTCATTACCAACCAATTCAATCTTAGCAATCTGGAGCACGGCCTGGGAGTCCACTCCGGTAATCGACAACCTGATATTACGGATTTCATTCCATACAATATTACCATCAGTCTTGATTTTAGTAAAATGGCTGAGTGGGATTCGGTATAAACGCCAGCCGGTGGGGGTACCATCTTTTACCGTTTCACCTGCCACGTATTCGGCGTCCTCCGATGTTTTACTGAGTTCAAAAGATTTGGTAAAATAATCATTGATCCGATCCAGGAAGCCGGAACCATCGATATCTTCCGTATCAGGGTAAATACCCCCTTCCTGGCGCCGGTTACCTTCGGTGCCATTCACCTGATCGGGACCATTGGATTTACCAATACCACCGCCGGTATATTTGGCCCAGTTATCTCCGTTAGGATCGTCGGGATCGTCCACCAGGTGATTGATGTGGATCGTATCACCGGCATTATAATATCCCAGAAAGGTCAAGGAGTCCAGGCAACCGCCCCATCCATCTTCAAATTCATCGGGGCAGCCGTCCAGACCCACGTCCTCATCATCATCCAGAAAACCATCCCCCAGGGTAAAACCCGCATCCGGCCGGTCTTCAGTATCCAGAACGCCGTTGCCATTCCAGTCCTCGCTGATCCGTCCCAAGTCAACAGTGAGCTGTCCTTTCGTCCCCCGCAGCCATACCTCAAAAAATTTACTGCGGGTTTGATCATAATCACCGCTGTAAAAGGAGCTGATAATACCAGCCCAGGCCAAATCAGAATCGTCGGAAACTTGGGATTGGTATTGCTGCTTTGAAAAAACAAGATTGAGGATGTTAGTGGTCTCGTTTTGTGCCCGAGTTGAAGTGGACTGGTGGAGCAAGATATTGTTGGTGCTGGGCGGGACAGAAGGAGTATACCATAACAAGTTGGCTCGGTTAGCCTGCTTAAAAGGAACACCTGTGACTGGATCCAGTGGAGCAGAAGACGGTTTCCAGAAACGTTGTAATATTTGCGGGGCTGTGGTCCGTTTGGCGCCCTCAAAATCATCTATATAAGCAACACCACTGGGATCACCG
>DAOWAH010000024.1 GCA_030634675.1 Fidelibacterota bacterium | reverse complement strand
TGAAGCGGAAGCAAATAAATTCAGTCTGAATTATATCAAACTGGACGGCAATGTGGGCTGTATGGTCAATGGAGCGGGTCTTGCAATGGCCACAATGGATATCATCAAATTGAATGGCGGTGAACCGGCCAATTTTCTGGATGTAGGTGGCGTTGCCAATGCCAAAACTGTGGCTAATGGTTTTCGGCTAATCCTATCCGATCCGAATGTTAAATCAGTATTGGTTAATATCTTTGGGGGCATTGTGCGTTGTGATCGGGTTGCTGAAGGAATCATTACAGCCCTGAATGAAATCGACATTAAAGTACCGGTGATTATACGGCTCGAGGGTACTAATGCAGTTGAGGCAGTCAAATTGCTGAAACGATCCACATTGGAATTTAATGTAGCCACCAGTCTACAGGATGGGGCAGTAAAGGCCGTATCGGCAGCCGGGGGAGGTGTAAAATGAGTGTTCTTGTTAATAAAAACACACGCTTGATCATCCAGGGTATTACCGGCCAGGAAGGTTCATTTCATGGACAACAGATGCAGGATTACGGCACCAATTTAGTTGGTGGAGTGACCCCGGGAAAAGGCGGTCAAAAAACGCTCAAAGTGCCCGTATTCAACATGGTCGATGAAGCCCGAGTCGCCACTGCTGCCAATACATCGGTAATTTTTGTACCACCTGCTTTTGCCGCTGAAGCGATAATGGAAGCAGCCGCAGCCGGTATTGAATTAGTTGTCTGTATTACCGAAGGCATACCAACCAGTGATATGATTCAGGTGCATAAATTTCTGGCTGATAAGTCTACCAGATTGGTAGGACCAAATTGCCCAGGAGTGATATCACCGGGTCAGGCCAAAGTTGGTATCATGCCCGGTTTCATTCATTCACCGGGATCAATAGGCGTTATATCACGATCTGGTACTTTGACCTACGAGGCTGTTCACCAATTGGGTAAATTAGGACTTGGACAATCCACGTCGATCGGTCTCGGCGGTGATCCGATTATCGGAACTACCTTTATCGATATGCTGTCATTATTCAAAGCTGATGATGCCACTCAAGGAGTTGTTCTAATCGGTGAAATTGGTGGCACTGCCGAGGAAGAAGCGGCTCAATGGACTGTGGATAATAATTTCAGCAAACCAATTGTCGCATTTATAGCCGGACAAACAGCTCCACCCGGTCGTAGAATGGGGCACGCTGGTGCCATTATCGCTGGAGGAAAAGGAACTGCTGAGGATAAAATGAAAGCCCTTAAAAAGGCTGGTATCACGGTGGTGACAAGTCCGGCTGAAATCGGCTCCACAATGTACGAGGCTATAAAATAGAAATTGGATTACAGGTCATTTTCACCTTAATGGAAAAAAATCAATTAACCATATTAGTTCTTTGCGTTTATTTATGAACACTGCAGTGAATAATATCGGTTAGCATTAACATCATAATTAAAACAGGAGAATTTTGTGGGTAACTACACTTTAGGCATTATTAAACCGGATGCAATCAGTAAAAATTATACCGGTAAGATTATCGATCGCCTTTTAAACGGCGGATTTAAAATCATTGCCGCCCGGTTAGAACACTTAAACCGCGAACAAGCCGAACAGTTTTACGCTGTACATAAGGAACGTCCGTTTTTTAATGATCTGATTAATTTTATGACTTCTGGTCCATGCCTGCCATTTGTTGTCGAACATGAAAATGCAGTCGAAAGCTTCCGTAAAATCATCGGTGCGACTAATCCGGAGGAAGCTGCGAAAGGTACAATTCGTAGGGATTTCGCCGAAAGTATCCAGAATAATGCCGTTCATGGTTCAGATTCTGATAAAAATGCTGAAAAAGAAATTGCATTTTTCTTCATACCCAGTCAAATTCACACCGTATAAGAGGCCTTTTTTCCTAACCACAAGCGAGGGTTATGAACATATCACGTTTCATCATAATTATAGTCAGCATTTTATTGCTGGCTGGTTGCGGAGAGGATATTAATGAAGGAATAGTGGGTGAATATCAATCGGCAAGAGTTGAGGCACCTGGTGAAGATGGAATATTTGACTATACTTGGTCAATCGTCCAACAACCAGATGCCAGCGCATTAACTGCCGATGATCTGGAATTGTCCGAAGATAACCAGACAATCTCTTTCATTCCCGACTATCCCGGAACTTATGAATTTGCCGTAATAGTGTCAGATGAGTTTGATGATGAAGTTTCATCTCAAAACTTTCCCTTCGAGATTATTGAATCTGATGATATCAGTGACGATGAAGAAGATTTTGCTGAGGAAGATATCACAGATATAGTTCCTGAAGTACAATCTTTTGAGGATGAATCCTATTTCGATCCAGAACCTGTTCCTAGTTATGAGGAGCAACTAATTGCTTCAGTAGCTAGACCGACTCAACAAACCTATTTCGCCCCAAGGAAACCTGCCAAGCCGGTCCCCGGCGCAACAATTCCGAAGGATCCTAACCGATATACAATTCAAACTAGTGCTAAACGAACTTTCAAAGATGCACAAAAATCAGCCGAAAGTTTATTAGAAGCAGGGTTTGACTCCTATATTCAAAAAGCCTATTTCAAAGAAACCGATGAAATTTGGTACCGGGTGCGTGTAGGCAGTTTTGAAAGTTATTCTGCTGCAGTGGCGGTATCTGCCAATATTAGGTCAAAAACCAAAGGTAACACTTGGGTTGACCATGTAAGATTAGAAAATTAAAAGGAGAACATAATGGGTCCAATGAATTTATACTTTGACGTTCGCGATATTTTCAGGGCTCCACGACTTGCTTTGAGTGGAAAGAAAATTTTCATCTTTCTAATCGGGCTGATCAGTGGATGGATTGCCTATTGGTTGCTTACCCACGTTGCATTAGGTTTAGCCGGAATATCCTTTGCTTCGGCCTGGAAGGAATTCGGATTATATCCCTGTCTCTACGCCGCCGGTTGCGGTCCCTGGTACGCTCAGTTAATCTACTGGATTGGTATCATCGTCTGGTTTTTAACGATCAATTTAGCTTGTACCGCCGTTGCACGAGTAACTTACAAACAACTGAAGGGTGATGAATTTTATTCCTCCGGAGATGCTTGGAAATACGTTAAAAAACACTGGCATCCGGTCATTTTCACTTCGTTGAGTGTCGTTATAATCATTGTATTTTTCCTGATTATGGCTGCTATCTTCAGTCTGGTTGGGAAGATACCATGGGTGGGAGAATTTCTGTTTGCCCTACCTTACCTGTTCTACTTTTTTGGTTCGGTATTTACAGTTTATACAGCAGTTGTATTGATCACCTCGTTTGTTTATACACCTGCAATTGTAAGTGCCTATGAGGAAGACACAATGGGCGCTGTATTTCAAAGTTATTCCATTACCTGGTCCCAGCCTTGGCGGATTATTCTGTACCACCTAATTCTTTTGCCGCTGGTCTACCTGGCAGTCTATCTATTCGGCATATTCTGGTACGGTGGTTATAAGTTGGTCAACCTTATATTTGGATCCGAATGGATTTTGGGTATGGGATCCAAGTTATCCAATATTGTCGGTTATGCCAGTGAAATTGTCTTTCCTTCATTCTGCGGTTCTACTTATTCAGGTTTGTGCGAAATGTTTCCGGTTCCGGGCGCCGATATGCCATTCACTCATTCTGCTGCCGGTATCATCGTAGCTATTTTCCTTTTCATCCTATTCGCGTCGGTAATCGCTTATGGTCTTTCCATCATTTCAGTCGGAGAAACTTTAATGTTTGTCATATTCAAAAAGAAATCCGATGATGATAATTTACTAGAACGCAAAGATGAGGAAGAGCTGGAAGCTGAAGAAGAAGAGGAACAGGAAGAAGTAAGTGAAACAGTGGATGAATCCGCAACAGAGAAAACCACTGAGACTGATGAAAAAGATCAGGATAAGACCTGATCTATAATAAAAACTTAAGCTGTTGAATAAATAAAAAGTGCCTGTATTTTCAGGCACTTTTTAATCTTGTTTGAGAGAACTTCCAAGATTACCTTTGCTGGCTTAAAATGAAGCTTTTTCGTTCCGATCTCATCGCTGGATTAAGCGACAAGCTATTTGAGATACCAGTCAACGAGTTAAAAACTGACATTATCCAATTTACGGAGCCAATCGTCCGATGTATACTGACAGCGGTAACTGCTTTTGATGGATACAAAATAAGCGGCAAACTGATCTGGAGTATGATTGAGATTTGTGATCGTTGTTTAACCAATTTTCCGCAAGAACACGAGCTACCGATTTTATTCTGGTTAACATCCAATCAAGATCTTATTTCAGAAGTCAATGAGGATTTTCTTTGGTTCCCTGATAGTCAGGATTGGGTTGACATATCAACAATCGTTCACGACTTGATCTATCTCGATGAACCGATTAAAACCCTATGCCGGAAGGATTGTAAAGGAATTTGCCCGGTCTGCGGACAGAATTTAAATCAGCAGACCTGTTCCTGCTCTGCTCCGCGCGACAAAAGTCAATGGAACGACTTGAAAAAAGAAGTAGAATAAATTTGCTGTAAAGGATTAGGAGCAACCATGGCACTACCAAAAACTAGAATATCAAAAGCGCGGGGACGTAAACGGCGCACACATTACAAAGCAGCCAGCGTATCCGTAATGGAATGCCCACAATGCAATCAAACAAAAATGCCACACCGTGCTTGTCCAAACTGTGGTTATTATCGCGGGCGGCCGGTAGTATCTACGTCGGAATAATATATCAAGTTTAAATGAAATTAGCTTTAGATGCCATGGGGGGAGATTTAGCCCCTCGGGCAATTGTAAGGGGGGTTCTGTGGGTTCTGGCAGAAACTGCCGACGATGTTAAATTTATTCTGGTTGGTCAGCCAGAAGCAATCGAAGCGGAACTTAATGGTCGGGAAAATTCCCGAATCAGTATTCACCCCGCCACGCAAATAGTCAGCATGCACGAATCAGCCTCAAGGGTCATCAAGACCAAACCGGATTCATCGATTGTTCAAGGCATTAAACTGGTTAAAGACAAAAAGGCTGATGCTTTTATCAGCGCTGGAAATACGGGTGCTGTCATGTCCACTTCAATACTATCCTTTGGACGCATACCTGGTGTCAAACGACCGGCTCTGGGCGCTTATATTCCCACTTTAACTGGTGGTAAAATAATTTGCGATGTCGGAGCAAACCCGGACGTTAAACCATTTCATATGTTACAATTCGCCATTATGGCTTCTCATTATCTTACCCACGTTGAAAAAATTAAAAATCCACCAATTGGATTGATAAATATTGGTACCGAATCCAATAAAGGCAGCGATCTTTACCAGAAGACATATGCCTTGCTTGACCAGGAACTGGTTAATTTTGTCGGTAATGTGGAAGGACGGCATCTGTTGGATTGCGAAGCACGTGTATTAGTTTGTGACGGATTTGTAGGCAATACAATATTGAAATTTGCTGAAGGATGGCTAAAAACTTTTTCTGATGAAATCAAAAATCGGATTGGCAATCGGAAGCGCTACCTGTTAGGCACCTTACTATTGAAACCGGTTTTTTCTTCAATCAAGAAACATTTTGATTATGAGGAATATGGTGGAACTCCTTTACTTGGTGTCAATGGACTAAGTATTATTTGCCATGGTAGTTCCAGTGAAAAAGCAATTAAAAATTCCATCATGGTAGCCATATCATGTGTCGAGAAAAATCTTATTGACGATACTAAGGTCAGTTTAGCAGAACATTTGGGAGTATAGCTTTGAAAGCAGCAATCACAACCACAGCACGCTATTTACCGGAGCGGATATTTACTAATGCGGATATGGAAAAATTAGTTGATACAAATGACGAGTGGATCAGAACCCGGACCGGTATATCCGAACGACGTTTTGTGGTTCCAGGGCAGGCAACGGCAGATATGGGCACGCAGGTAACTCAAAAATTACTGGAGCGTTCCGGATACAGCCCTGAAGAAATTGATGTAATTATCGTAGCTACCATCACACCGGATTTGTTATTACCCTCTACAGCTGCTTTGATCCAAAATAATCTGGGAGCTAAAAACGCCTGGGGTTTTGATTTAGCGGGTGCCTGTACAGGTTTTTTATATGCTTTGGAAACCGGGGCTAAATTTATTGAGTCTGGAAAATATTTAAAAGTCGTGGTTATTGGTGCTGACACGATGAGTTCAATCCTGAATTTTGAGGACCGCAATACTTGTGTATTGTTTGGTGATGGTGCCGGCGCAGTTCTGCTGGAACCCAGCCTGAATTCTGCAGGTATAATCGATGCCAAGTTGCATCTGGATGGTTCTGGTGCGAAAAATTTATTTACGCCGGCCGGAGGCAGTTTGAAACCCGCATCCGCAGAAACAGTGGCTAATAAAGAGCATTATGTTCAGCAGGATGGCAAGGCTGTTTTTAAAGTTGCCGCCAAAGGGATGGCCGATGTCAGTCTGGAAATCCTGGAACGCAACAATTTCAACGGGTCGGACATCAAACTGTTTATTCCACATCAAGCAAATAAACGAATCATTGATGTTACCAGCAAGCGCTGTGGATTTCATGATGACCAGGTCGTTATTAATATTGCTAAGTATGGTAACACCACGGCAGGTACCATTCCGATTGGAATCGATGAATCCGTGGAAAAAGGTAAATTGAGAAGTGGCGACCTGTTATTATTGGCTGCTTTTGGGGCTGGTTATTCCTGGGGCAGTATGTTAATACGCTGGTAAAGTGATGATTAACACGGCTTTTATTTTTCCTGGCCAAGCCTCTCAACGAGTTGGTATGGGACTGGAATTATATTCTAAAACCAAAATTGGAAAACAGTATTTCGATCTGGCTAATGATATCATGGGCTTGGATATCAAAGACATTACATTCAACGGGCCGGAAAATATGCTCAAACAGACCCGCTACACCCAACCAGCCATTTATATAGTAAGTGTTATTCTAGGGCAATTATTGATCGAATCCGGTGTTATCCCAATCGCTGCTGCCGGTCATAGCCTGGGTGAATATTCCGCGCTGACAATTGCTGGTGCGTTCGATTTTAGCGCCGGTTTGGACCTGGTAAAAATCCGGGCTGAAAGCATGCAGGTAGCAGGTGAGATTCAATCAGGAACCATGGCCGCAATCATCGGACTTGAAGACACAACCGTTGAACATGTTTGTGAGCAAGCGTCAACTTCCGGGACCGTTGTTGCCGCAAATTATAATGCACCCGGACAAATAGTAATTTCAGGATCGATCAACGGAGTGCACAGGGCTATGGATTTAGCCCGGGAAGCCGGTGCCCGAAAAGTAGTGGAATTAAAAGTCAGCGGTGCTTTCCACTCCCCGTTAATGACCCCGGCCCGTGAAAAATTAATGAAAAAATTACAGGATACAGCAATCAACGATCTGACAATCCCTGTTTATACTAATGTTACTACCAAACCGGTAACAACTGCTGATGCGATCCGCGAAACCTTGATCAATCAATTGGAAAACCCAGTACGCTGGCATCTATCTATCACCAATATGTCCGGTACCGGTATTACTAAATTTATTGAGGTGGGACCAGGGCGAGTTTTACAAGGTTTATTACGTCGAATTAATCGTAAATTATTGGTCTATGGAGTGGAATCGTTGACCGATATCAGCAATTTCAATAATGTTTGAATTAGATAATAAAATAGCTTTAATTACCGGCGCATCCCGGGGAATCGGACGTGGCATTGCCGAAACATTAGCCCGAGCCGGTACCCATGTTGTGTGTGTCAGTCGTAATTTGGAGGCAGTTCAATCTGTCGCCCACACGTTGAAAGACCAGGAACTGAATGCCAGCGCAGCTGCCTGCAATATTGTCGAATCGGAAAGTGTTGCTGCTCTGGTTCAAAACATTGTAATGGAGTTTGGTCAAATCGATATTCTAGTAAATAATGCTGGCGTAACCCGCGATACCCTATTAATGCGCATGTCCGAGTCTGATTGGGACACAGTGCTGAATACAAATCTTAAGGGTGCTTTCAATACTATTAAAGCTGTTTCGCGTCCGATGCTGAAACAGCGCCGCGGGCGGATAATCAATATTTCTTCGGTGGTTGGTATCATCGGAAATGCCGGACAAGCAAATTATTCCGCATCCAAGGCTGGATTGATCGGACTTACCAAAGCAACCGCCAGAGAACTGGCCTCACGGGGGATAACCGTGAATTGTATAGCACCGGGATATATCGACACCGATATGACTGCCGGTTTAAAAGCCGAGGTTAAAACTGAGTTAATCAAGCAAATACCTCTGGGAAAAATTGGAAACACTAATGATATCGCTACTATGGTACAGTTTCTGGCATCCGATGCCGCCGGCTATATTACCGGACAAACTTATGCTGTCGATGGTGGCCTGACAATGTCTTAACACAAGGAGAATAGAATGGATACCTTTGCAAAGGTCAAAGAAGTAATCATTGATAAATTGGGCATAGAAGAAGAAAAAATTACTCGTGAAGCACATTTTGTTGATGATCTGGGTGCCGATTCACTGGATACAGTAGAATTGATTATGCAATTGGAAGAAGAATTCGGAATTGAAATTCCTGACGAGGATGCCGAAAATATTACTACTGTTGGCGCTGCCGTCGATTTTATCGAAAGCAAAAATTAGCTAAATCGTGCCTAAACGCCGAGTTGTTGTTACCGGAATGGGGGTTCTGGCCCCGAACGGTAACACGGTGCCGCAATACTGGGATGCACTGCGAACCGGTAAAAGCGGCATCGCTAATATTACCCATTTTGATACATCCGATTACAAGGTAAAGATTGCCGGTGAAGTAACCGGTTTTCAACAGGATGATTTCTTCGAAAGGAAGGAATCGCGCAAGTTCGACCGTTTCACAATCTATGCCCTGGTCGCTGCAGAAGAAGCAATTATTAATGCCGGTCTGTCAGTCGATTCAATCAATCCGAATCGCATTGGTGTAATAATCGGATCCGGGATCGGAGGAATCGAATCATTTGAAGAACAGCATCAGATCCTGCTTGAAAAGGGTCCACGCCGGGTATCACCGTTCTTCATCCCTAAAATGATTACTAATATTGCCGCTGGTCATATTGCCATCAAATGGGGTTTTAAAGGTCCCAGCCATGTAGTTGTATCGGCCTGCGCTTCAGGAACAGATGCCCTGGGTATGGCATTGCGTACAATCCAATACGGCGATGCTGACATTATGATCTCCGGCGGATCAGAAGCTTCGGTTTGTCCGATGGCAGTTGCCGGTTTTGCCAATATGAAAGCCCTGTCCACCAGGAATGATGAACCGACCAAAGCCAGTCGACCATTTGATTTAAATCGCGACGGGTTTGTGATTGCCGAAGGAGCTGGCATTTTGATACTGGAGGAGTTGGAACACGCCCGCAAACGCGGTGCCCGGATATTGGGTGAAATCGCCGGGTATGGCGCTACCAATGATGCTTTCCATGTAACACAGCCCGCTTCCGGTGGCGCTGGAGCCGCCAGGGCTATGGAAGCTGCCATTCGCGATGCCGGTATGAAATATAGCGATGTAGATTATATTAATGCTCATGGCACCGCTACCCCCCATAACGATAAAAATGAATCGATAGCGATCCGGACCGTATTTGGTGATCATGCCGATAATTTATATGTCAGTTCAACCAAATCTATGACCGGACACCTGTTAGGAGCCAGTGGTGCAATAGAGGCGATTGCAGCTTTACTTATCATAGAAAACCAAATAATACCACCCACAATCAATTTGACTGACGCTGATCCTGAATGTGACCTGAACTATGTTCCCAATACCGCAATTTCCGCAAAAGTTGATACTGTAGTTTCTAATTCCTTAGGATTTGGAGGACATAACGGCGTCCTGCTCTTAAAGTGCTGGAATTAATAGATTGTCTTTTTTATCCCTGTTTTTCTTCCATCGGCGTAACAAAAAAAATCGATTCGCCGAACTTGAAAAACGTATCCACTATCGGTTTGAACAGACAAAATATGTGGAACAGGCTTTTACCCATCGTTCCATAACCTCGCTCCCCCGTACCAATTACGAACGACTGGAGTTCCTTGGCGATGCTGTTATTGATCTGGTAGTCAGTGAAGCATTGATGCAGGAATTTCCCGAAGGCGATGAGGGCATCCTAACCCAAAAACGATCAGCGTTGGTACAAAAATCCTTTTTAGCTGACATGGGGTATTTGCTTGATCTGTTGACTCTGCTGGAGATTGAGGCTTCGGTTGATTTGGATATAGACAAAATTGCCATCAAACAACTGGGTAATGTTTATGAAGCACTGATTGGAGCTATCCACATGGATGGTGGGATAGAACCGTGTAAAAAATTAATACTTGATACAATCTGGCGGCATCGATTTGATGCCTGGAAAGCGACCAACTTCAAAGGCCGATTAATCGAACTCTGTCATACGCAGCAACTGCAGAACCCCAAATTCTGTCTGGCCGCAGTTTCCGGACCGGAACATCAAAAATTATTTGAGGTACATGTTAAAATCGGTGACCATTCCTATCCGTCAGGAATAGGCAGCAATAAAAAAACCGCGGAACAAGCCGCGGCTCAAATAGCTTTGGATACTTTAATTAAAACATATTAAGAAAATAATTCTTTGATTTTATCCCGCAGCTTGGCGGCAATTTCATATTTTTCTTGCTCTACCGCTAGCCCCAGCTCTTTTTCCAGTCGCGCCCGGGTCGGTTTACTTAGGTTTTTAGTTTCCGGTCTAATTTTAGCAGAAATCTCCTCATCTAAAACTGATGATTCCCGCATCACCTGTTCGGCAACCATGATTGGTGCGTTTAGTCGTAAAGCTACCGCGATGGCGTCACTGGGACGGCTGTCGATTGAACGTGATCCAAATAGAATACTGTCCAATTCCAGACGGGCATAGTAAACACCATCCTTTAATTCGGTTACGGTGACTGCTGTCAGATCAGCATCAATACTCTGAACAACATTCCTGATCAGGTCATGAGTCATAGGACGCGGAGGTTGTACCTTTTCCAGTGCCAGCGCTATCGACTGAGCTTCGAAAGCACCTACAATAACCGGTAATTTTCTTTCCCCTTCCAATTCTTTTAGTATTACCGCATAACTATGGCTGGAAGGATGAAATGAAATTTTCTCTACCTGTACTGGAATCAGCTTCATCTTAGTACCAATATAACCAGTGATTCAAATTTCCACAAGATCATAATACCGATTATAGCTTTGCCAATCGACCTTTCAATTCCATGATTTTTTCCACCGGAGTGGGATCGGTCCCATGTTCCAGAGCACACCAGTAACTAAGCCAGTCACCAAAGTGAATCAAATGCAGCAACCGGGTAAAACGGCTGGGTCCGGAAATGTTAATAATCTTTTGCAGGCAATAATCCCGAATCAATTCACGACTGTTTTCCTGACGCAATTTTACCCGCGGATGGTCATCCTGATCCTGTAACCAAAGAACCGCCAGGCGTTTTAACAGACCGGGATTATTTGACCAACCCACTATTTCATTATGGTTCATCTCCGGTAATTCATTGCTGTAAGCCAGCATTTTGGAATTTTCACTGAGCTGCCCCCGCCAGCGATTCGCCACTACGGCTGTCGCTTCCGTTTCACCGTAGATGATCGGCAGATGGTCCGCGACCTGGCGCGCCAGCTTCAGGGTTGGATTATTATCACTGGCGGAATATATCTCACGCTTTGATTTGAGGAGCTTAACAGTATCCTGCAACCGTGCCTGAAACCCAGTTCCAATTATACCAATTTTATTTAACAGGTACAGAATAGTGACAAATGAATAAGCCAGGGCGGCCCGGGGTTG
>DAOWAH010000169.1 GCA_030634675.1 Fidelibacterota bacterium | reverse complement strand
GCTATTTCTATTTCCACCGGCGTACGGAAAGAAAATAATGTTGGTTGAGTAAATTTATATTGCAGATCGGGTATCTGACTCAAGCTGCCTCGTAAATTGTTAACAATAATTGATTCATCATCCCGCTGGGATTTTTCTTCCAGACTGACGATCATTTCACCCCAGTTTTCGCCACCTTCTTCCGGATTGGCATCCATCCGGTTACCGGTTCCGGCCACTGAGAATGTGGTTTTAACATTTTCCATATCACCGGCAATGGTTTGAATTCGGGCAATAATTGCATCAGTCTGTTCCAACGGTGTTCCGGGCGGCAGCTTGAATTCAACCGTGAATTCACCCTGTGAAAGCCGGGGGATCAACTCCATTCCAATCATTGGGATTAATAATAGAGATCCACCAAACATTGTTACGGCAACCAGGCAAACCAGTGCTTTGTGACCCAGTGCATAACGCAATACAACCGGATAACTCTCCGCCAAGGCATCATAACCTATGTTAAAATATTTCAATATCGGGCGAACTAGATAACTGCACAATCGGGCTACCAGCTTCAATCCCCGTCCCAGCCAGCGTACGCTGAAAACCGGTGCTGTATTAAAAAGGAACAGGCGTACTCTGCGCAAACCACGTCCGACTTTTGTTCGTGGTTTTATCAATTCCAGATCTATTTCTTCAGAGCGACCATTTTTTCCACTTGAGGCCAACATTGGGATCAAGGTCACCGCAACCAGCAGGGACGCCAACAGGGCAAAAGTTACGGTGAGCGCTTGATCCCGAAATAACTGTCCCGCAATCCCTTTGACGAATACCAGCGGGAAGAAAACTGCTACGGTAGTGAGTGTTGAGGCAATTACCGCCATGCTGACTTCGCTGGCTCCGTCATGTGCGGCAGTCAGCCTATCCTTACCCATGGCACGATGCCGGCTGATATTCTCCAGCACGACAATGGAATTATCCAGCAACATGCCTATTCCGAGGGCAATACCGCCCAGTGACATGATATTGAGCGTCAGGTCAGCCCCGTACATTAAATTAAAGGTGGCCACCACCGATACCGGTATCGACATTGAAATAATCAGTGTTGACCAGATATTGCGTAGAAACAGAAATAAGATAATGATTGCCAGAAATCCACCAATGATCGCCGCATTGATAACTTCGCTTACAGCTTGAGAGATAAAGGTTGCCTGATCATAGATCTTGATCAGTTGCATATCCCGGGACAAGATATCACGAACCCGACTCAGACGTTTTTCGACTTCCCGAGCTACCACAACCGTATTGGCATCACCTTCTTTATAAATGGCAATTTCAACCGCTTCTTTACCATCGATACGAGTAATCGCTTCCCGTTCCTTATAACCATGCCGCACTTTAGCGACATCACGTAAATAGACCGGTTTATTATGTTCGCTGGTGAGAATTACCTCCCCGATTTCCTCCACCGATTGAAACTGATTTAATGTACGTACTAAGTATTGCTGAGTGCCCTCAGCCAGGCGTCCCCCGGATAGATTAACATTCTCCGCTCCCAATAGACTGGCAATCCTTTCAATGGGGTAATTCAATTGGGCTAACCGGGCTTGATCTACCAAAACCTGGATTTCATCTTCCAGTCCACCGCTGACTTTTATAGCCGCCACTCCCAAAGCTGATTCAAGTTCCTCTTTGATTTCTTCATCGGCGAAACGGCGCAGGTATTTTAATTTATCTTCATCGAACCCACTTGATGTTACGGCCACCTCAGTTTGAATTGAGTCTTCACCGGTTAGCTCAGCGATCAACCCAAATCGCATAATCGGATCTAAGGAAGGATCGAATCGTAAAACTATCGGCCGGGTTACATCCAGAGGTAACATCAGCGCGTCCAGTTTTTCGCGCACGTCCATACTGGCAAAATCCATGTTGGTTCCCCAGGCAAATTCCAGTACTACATCTGATTGCCCGGCCCGGGAAATGGAACGAACCAATTGAACATTTTTAACAACTCCCAGAGCTTCTTCAACCGGTTTGGTAATTAAATTTTCTACTTCAGCCGGAGCGGCGCCGGTATAGGTGGTTCTGATCGTGAGGGTGGGGTAAGTCAGGTCAGGGAGCAGATTAACTTTTAAGCGACTGAATGAAACCATACCAAATAAAAGTACAGCCACGGTAAACATGGCAATGGTAACCCGGCGTCGAATCGATATGTCGATTAATTTCATCGTTGAATGACTTCCGGATTCAATTTGAGATGATATCGATCAGGGCACTGTCCTTAAGACTATTCTGTCCGGTCACAACAACGGTATCATTCAGTGCAATTCCACTGGTAATCTCGATATGGGTAGTATTCACATAGCCGGTTTCGACCGTTTGTCGATAAACCATAGTATCCCGGACTACAAATACCAATGATTCATCATCTTCGGTAATTATGGCTTCCCGGGGTATCAAAGGGGTTTTTTCATGTACATCATAAATGATACTAACCCGTGAAAACATGCCGGCTTTTAATTGTCGACTTGGATCGCTGATTTCAATAGTAACTTTGACCGTCCCAGTACGCGAATCGACAATCGGGCTGATCCGGTCAATCACCCCTTTAAATTCACTCGTTGTCAAAGCATCCACTTTTACCATGGCGGTCTGCCCGACGGCCAGTTTTCCAATTTCACGTTCCGGCACATACAGGATCGCCAGCAGGGGATCGAAATCAGTGATTCGAAAAGCAATTGCATTGGTTAAAACCATATTACCTATCTTAATCTGCCTTTCAGTAACTATCCCGGAGATAGGTGCCCGGATTGCGGTATAATCAAGATTCAGTTTAACCAAGTCACGGGCTGCTTTCTGGGATTCATAATCATATTTGGCCAATTGGAAAAGCTCGATGCTGATAGCATCTTTTTGAAACAAGCTGTTCTTGCGCTTAAAATCTTCCGCCAACCGCTGCAACCGGGCTTCGGCCTGAGCCATTTCCACAGATAATACTTCGCCGTCTAACCTGGCCAGTATATCCCCGGCCTTTACTTGATCGCCCTCCTCAACCAAAATCTCTTGAACAACACCACCCACTTTTGCAACAACTTGGGCATCGTCTTCCGCTTCCAGAGTAGCAGTGCCATTGTAGAAGGCTGCTATGTCACCCAGGTCAACTACGGCAACTTCAATTGGAATAAGGGTTTTTTCATCTTCACCGTTTTTCCCGTTCTTTCCATTTTTACCACCACAACCAGCGCTGAAGAATAGTATGCCGATTATTATAATTCCGGTGCTCAGATTTGAATTTTTCATATCGCGAATGAACCGCTCCCTGCTGGTTAAATCCTAACGATGTTAATATAGTTATGATACAATGGACTAATATTATATATAAAAGGTTGTCATAAAAAACTGAACTTCAAACCGGATTTTCGCTCAAACTTACGGGTTCCAGTAAATGTGTAAATCGCTTTTCGATAAATCCGGGCCTGGTTATATCACGTGGAAAACTGGTAAAATTGAAAATTTAGATATTAAGTACAGCGATAAGGACAGGTAATCGGTCGATTTTGATTATCGTTTCTTTCCCCTCACCGTTAGTTTGCTAGGCAACAGTTAATTAATTACATCACCAATGATCAAAGCGACAATGAATATTGCTGGATTATTTCCTCATTTCTGTTTCCCAGCATACGGTGAAAGGATATTCAACATCCGTTGAATCAGAACAGTTGGTAAAAATCAGTCTCACATCGTGATCCAGCTTAATCGTCGTATCAGCCTGAACAGCCAGGTATTGGGGACCTTTCATGTACCAGAACCGGGCATTTATATAAATACTGTTTTCTTCCGGTGGTAATGCAAAATTAAAAATATCATAACTGTCGCTGTAAATAGATACCCGGTTACCCACTGGGTAGATCCACATCCAGTCCAAGTATTCCAGTTTAAAGTTGATTTCGATTTGATCATCATAATTATCATAGCCATTGCTTTGATAGGAATTGTAAATGATTATTGTGTGCTTGGATAACGCGATATGGAGCTCTGATTCACATGTTAATAAACACAAAAATGAAGCAACCAACATGATTAGTGTAACTTTCATTGTTAATAGTTTATATAAACAAAACGGAAAATAAAATAGCCCGAGATAAATCCTGAAAAGTTCGAATCCAAGACCTCAGCATTTTTTACATCAACACCTTCCGGATAAATTCCACCTGATCCGGAAAAGTAATAGTACCGGTGACAAGATTAATTATTAGTGAACTGGTTGGTAAATGACACTTTAAACAATGTTCTGGTTCATGAACCAGTCCTCTAATTCCGCAAAATTATTTAAAACCAATTTTCCGGTTTTATTTAATCTGGCAGTATCCGTATGGCCCATAGCCAATAAAGCAATATCCACTCCGAGTTCCCGGGCGACATCCACATCATGGATTGTATCGCCAATGTACAGAACTTCGCTGGGTTGAAAAGGCAGTTCCGCCATCCAGGCTTCACCAGCGGATAGTTTGCTGTGGGCATAGTGATTGTCGAGACCTACAATACGAATAAAATAATCCTGCAACTTGTGGTATTCAATCAGCGTTTCCAGCATCTGCACTTTGGCCGCCGACAGCAGTGACTGAGTGATGCCGGTCTGTTGGACAGAATCCAGAAATTCCCGGGCGCCGGAATTGAGCTTAACATCGAACATGCGGGT
>DAOWAH010000254.1 GCA_030634675.1 Fidelibacterota bacterium | reverse complement strand
GCACCGAGGATAATTACGCCCTAGTAGCTGATTATCTGAAACAATTGACGGTGCCGGTCTTTATCATCCCTGGGGACAATGAATGGAATGATTGCCAGGATCCTGATCAAGCCTGGAAATACTGGGAGCAATATTTTATGGCTTTTGATCAGAATTGGGATGTGCCTTTTAAGGTTAGTCGTCAGGATGATTACCCGGTAAATAACGCTTTCGTACAAAATGAACTTCTTTTTGTTGCTCTGAAGTTTGTAGGTGGTAGGTTCCACGATCAATCGGAATGGAACGCGATGCAACAAAATGCTGTTGACTGGATCGGACAACAATTGCAACGGAAGAGACTTTTAGCAACGGTTGTTCTTGCCCAAGCCAATCCCGACGAAAAACATCAATTATTTATGGATCAGTTTTTGCGACTGGTTGAAAATTTTTCACGACCGGTACTATTTATCCACGGTGATGGTCACGTCTGGCTCAATGATGATCCCTGGCTGGTGCCAAACCTGATTCGAGTTCAGGTGGATAAAGGTGGAATTGCTGATCCACTACAGGTAACAATCTCGGGAAATAAAACTAAATCATTTAAATTTGAGCGCTTTCCGTTCAGGGAAATTGTTCAATACGATACATCAATATTTTACATAAATGAACAGAGGAAATAGAAACATGAAGTTTATTGTAAAGATAATTGTTGTTGGCAGTGTGGTAGCTTGTCTGATTTCGTGTGCTTCAACCGGTACTCCACCCGTTAAGTCTACCCAAGATGAGCTCACTTTTATTGTGGCTGCAGATTGGCGTATTAAAGCCACGGAGCGCTACCATTCGTCAGAATATTTTCTCGGCGCTCTGGAAGCAATCGCCGAAGTCGGAAAAGGATCATTCATGGTCAGCCCCGGTGATGTTGAACCGGTGATCCCTTCGGCCAATTTGATTGCTAAAGTACTTGGAGAGGATTATCCCTGGTATCCGGTGATCGGTAATCATGACATTGAAGATTCAACTTGGATGCAAAACATGCGGGTTTTCAATGCCGGTGGGAATACTTTATCGAACGTTGTGAATGTTGGCCCTCCCGGCTGTGTCGAAACGACATTTTCGTTCGATTATGGCAATTGCCATTTTGTGGTGCTTAACCAGTATTTTGATGGAGAATCCGACATGGGCACAGATGGAAATCTGGTGCCGGAACTTCTTGATTGGCTCGAGGATGACCTGAAAAAGACTACTAAACCTTATATTTTTGTGACCGGGCATGAACCGCTGATTGCCATGCCGGATTTGGCCAATGGCAGAATTCGCCACGTGGGCGATTCTTTGGACAAGTATCCACGAAAAGCGTTCAAGTTTCACCAAATATTGCTGAAATACAATGTAGTGGCTTATCTATGCGGGCATACCCACAACACATCCTATTCAAATATTAATGGTCTATGGCAATTCGATTGCGGTCATGCCCGGGGAACCGAGGATGTTTTTCCCAGAGGAGTGTATACAAGTATTACCAAACTTCATCAACAAAATCAGAAATTGGGGTTACCAATTGATTCAGCATTTGCACAATTTTATCGGGATAATGCCTATCCAACCAAAAAAGTAATGTATTATATGGATCTTACTGACAGTGTATCTTACAAAAAGTTGGATGATTCAACCGGCTTTGAAATAATGAAGAAATTTTATAATCGGGCCTCTGAATTGGGAGATCGTAAACAAACTTATTTTCAGGCTTACTGGAAAAACTGGGATCTGTCACGCAGTACATTTATGAAGTTCCGAATAACTGGTAGTCAATTGAATGTCGATATTTATCGCAATGATGGTTTTGGTGGACCGTACTCAATTGATAAAACAGTTAAACTTGACATGCGGGAATCGCGTCTGTGATTGAAAATAATAAACCTACTGTTCTTGGTTTGAAACGATCCTTCGGGTTTGGCGATCGTCTAGGCTTGGCCACACCCGGCCATATGGATGCCATTGCAGGGACACCTTACCTGGGAATTTTTGCTCAACAGTCAATCAGAGAATTAAATCGGACAAACCGGCAGCCTGCTGATGTAATGAATGCGGCTGCCAAAGCAGTCGAAAATGCTGACTGGACACAGCCTTGGGGGGCGGATGCCGATCACCTGCAGACTCGTGACGATGTGCTACGGATGGTTGCGGCTGGATATACTTTTTTTACCATTGATCCATCGGCCTTTGTAAATAACAATGCCGACCTGATGACGTCAGATGTCTTGTTGAATACCTATGACCAATTGGTTGCTGAAAAGAAATTAGCGGATCAGAATTTATTAGGTCGCTATATGGAGGCAACATTTGAGCTTGCTGACGGAAGCCAGATAACTTTCGATAATCAATCTGCTTTGTTAAAGGCGATTGTAAAATACGGCCGTGCTTTAAAACATACCTTAGCAATGTATCATTGGATCATTGAAGCCTGCGAAAACCAATCTTTTGAAGTAGAAATGTCGGTTGATGAGACCGAAACACCAACAACACCTCTGGAGCACCTGTTTGTTGGCTTGGAATTGAAAAGAATGGGGGTTCCGGTTGTCAGTCTGGCGCCACGATTTGTCGGTGACTTTGAGAAAGGGATCGATTATAAAGGTAGTATTACCGAGTTTGAAGAACAATACCGGCAACATGTTGCTATTGCTCGTTACTGTGGACCTTATAAATTGAGTATCCACAGTGGTTCGGATAAATTCAGTATTTATCCGATAATCGGTCGTTTGAGCGGTGAATTGTTGCATGTCAAAACAGCCGGGACAAGCTATCTTGAAGCATTGCGGGTAATTTGTAGAACTGATAGAAAGCTCTTTCATGAAATCGTCGGATTCTGCCGCCGCCGTTTTGAAACTGATAAACAATCCTATCATGTATCGGCTGAACTATGTCAAGTTCCAGAGAGAATTGATGATAAGGAATTGGAGGATTGGTATCTGACCAATGAAGCCGGTCGACAGATTCTCCATGTAACATTTGGTTCAGTACTGGTTGGCGGTCAAACAGATCAAGGAGCGCCTTTTAAAGATATTATAATTGAAAATTTGATAAAAAATGATCAGTTATATCGCACAGTGCTCCATAAGCATCTTGGGAAACATATTAATTTACTACTGTCAGAAAGCGGCAGTTGACAATAAGAGGTACTAATGAATAATTATTCATTAAATAATAATCTCAGCGGTAAAACCGCTATCGTTACCGGTGGCACTGGCATACTGGGCAGCGAAATTGCTGTATCGTTGGCTGAAAATGGCGCCAATGTGGCCATCCTTGATATCAAAACGGATATTCCCGCTGAGCTGGCAGCCCGTTTTGAAACTGCCCCAGGTACGGTGAAAATATTCTTCGCCAGTGTTTTAGACCGGGACAGT
>DAOWAH010000061.1 GCA_030634675.1 Fidelibacterota bacterium | reverse complement strand
GGCGAGCAGACAGCGCCACCGTATATACCGCAAATTTAAATACATCACTGATAAAACCGGTGATCCCTGGTGTGTTGGTTGCGGTCGCTGCACGGCTTATTGCACAGCAGGAATCAGTATTGTTGAAATTGTCAATAAGCTCAGTGATGAATTCGAACAGACTCATTTAAGAAAATCGTACGCTCCCACCGAGCATAAGTTACAGGGGGTTTCATTATGACTATGTTAGCTGCACAGGAACATAATCTTCAGGAACTGTACTACCCTGAAATGGCAGAGATCACCGCTATAAAACAGTTCACTAAGCTGGAAAAATGGTTTGAGATAAAACTGCTCAATGGTAAAGAATTAGGTCACCAACCAGGTCAATTTGCCCTGTTCTCCATCTTCGGGATCGGTGAAGCCGCAATTTCAATCTGCTCCGCGCCTACCAAAAAAGGTGCCTTCGACATCTGTGTGCGTAAAGTTGGTATGCTGACAGAAAAAATGCACCAACTCGAAGTTGGGCAAAAAATCGGTGTCCGTGGCCCATTCGGTACCGGTTTTCCGGTTAATGACTTCAAAGGCAAAGATATATTAATCATTGGTGGCGGAATCGGTATTGTTCCACTACAATCTTTAATTAACTATGTGATTACTTATCGTGAAGATTTCGGTCGTCTAATCATCCTTTATGGTGCCAAAAACCCCGATGAATTGCTTTTCCCCGACGAGTTGGAAAATTGGGCTCGTGATCCCAATATCGAATATCATGTCACCGTCGATCAAGGCACACCAGAGTGGCCAGGTAATACCGGTGTAATTACGACCCTGATTCCCGGACTTGAACTCAACCTGGAAAATACGATTGCAGCGGTAGTAGGTCCGCCAATAATGTACAAGTTTGTCCTCATGACCCTCAAGACCAAACGGCTCGCCGATCAAAATATTTACCTATCTCTGGAACGGCGGATGAAATGTGGTGTCGGAAAATGCGGACATTGTCAGATTAACGATTCCTACGTGTGTCTGGACGGGCCAGTTTACCAATTTTCTGATATTAAGAATTTGCCGGAGGCCATTTGATGAGTACGCAGACTGCACTGAAGACGAAACCACAAATCGCTTTTTTCGATTTCACATCCTGCGAAGGTTGCCAGTTGAATAAACTGGACCTGGAAAATCACCTGCTCGAGATACTGGAACATGTGGACATCGTTGAATTCCGTGAAGCCATGGATGATAAGGCCGATGCTTACGATATCGCCTTCATCGAAGGCTCTATCTCTACCCCGAGTTGCGTAGAACGGATTCACGATATCCGCCGGCGCGCGAAAATCCTGGTAGCCCTGGGGTCATGTGCTTCGATTGGTGGTATCAATGCCATGAAGAATCTGCAACCGATCGAAGATATGCGCGAGACCGTGTATGGTGAAGATAAGTACCTCTTCCCGACCCTGCCAGCGATGCCAGTATCGGCCATTGTGAAAGTAGATTACGAAATCCACGGCTGCCCAATGAGCATCCCCGAATTCCTGGTCGTATTTAAAGCGCTGGTTATGGGCAAACAACCAATCAAACCCGATTCTCCGGTGTGTGTTGAATGTAAACTGAGGGAAAATGAATGTTTATATGACCGCGGAATGGTTTGCCTCGGTCCTATCACGCGCAGCGGTTGTGATGCTATCTGCCCCAGTTTCGGGCAATTTTGCACCGGTTGCCGTGGGCTGGTACCCGACGCTAATAAGAATGCCATGCTTGATATTCTGACCGATCATGGACTGTCCCTGCAGGAAGCTGAAAAACGGCTACTGCTGTTCAACAGCTACAAGCAACAGGACTTATTCAAATAACACAATGCTGCTCACAATATTGAAAAGTTCACAAAGGATTTATAATGAGTAAAAATCTAGACATCAATGTACATCATCTTACTCGCGTCGAGGGACACGGTAATATTGTAGTCAATATGAAAGAGGGGCGGCTGGAGAAGGCGGAATTACAAATCGTTGAGGCTCCACGTTATTTTGAAGCCCTGCTGAAAGGTCGCAGTTTCCATGAAGCTGCGATTATTACTTCACGGATCTGTGGTATCTGCGCACTGGGCCATCAGATGGCTTCTTTGAAAGCCACAGAAGATGCACTTGGGCTGGAAATCTCCGAACAGACCATTCTGTTGCGGAAACTACTGGTAAATGGCGCTACCCTCCAATCAAATGTGCTGCATGTCTATTTTCTGGTTGCCCCGGATCTACTGAACGCACCCAGTGTATTTCCACTGATCCCGACCCATAAGGAAGTGATCCTGCGAGCCCTGCGGATGAAGCGTCTTGCCAATGATATTGGTGATATCGTCAGTGGTCGCGCGGTTCACCCGATCACTCCGGTCCCCGGTGGTTTCACCCGCATACCCACGGTCAGTGAGTTAAAAGAGCTCCGCCGCCGTCTAACCGAAGAAGGCCTCCCGGACGTGGTGGAAACCGTGAAAACGATCAAATCCCTGGCCGGTGGAATTCCCAATTTCGTGCGCGAAACCGAATATATTTCACTGCAGGATAAAAATGAATATGCCCTTTATGATGGGGAAATCTTCTCCTCCGATACTGGTGCTACTGCTGTTCGCAATTACCGTGATATTACTAATGAATTCGTTGTGGCGCATTCCACCAGCAAACATGCCAAGCATGCCCGCAGCAGTTATATGGTTGGTGCCCTGGCCCGTTGGAACAACAACCACAGTCAATTGACCGAAATATCGCTTACTGCCGCAGAAGAAATGGGATTGAAGCCCAATTGCTATAATCCTTACTTTAATAATGTAGCCCAGGTTGTGGAATGTGCGCACTGTGTCGAGGATTCAATCACCATCATCGATCGTCTGTTAGAACTCGGTTTAAAAGATGAAAAACCAAATCAGACACCTACCAAATACGGTGTCGGCATCGGCTCAACTGAAGTACCACGGGGAATTCTTTTCCACGAATATGAATATGATCGTAAAGGCAATATCGTTTCTGCCAATTGCATCATTCCGACCGGTCAGAACCTGGCCAATATCGATGAGGATATGAAAAAACTGGTGCCGGAAATCATCAATCAACCCAAAGAGGATATCACTAAACAGCTCGAAATGCTGGTACGGGCTTATGATCCTTGTATCTCTTGTTCAGTTCATTTATTGAATGTAAAATTCATCGATGACTCAGAAGATTAAATCGGAAGCGGTTGAAATTTTGGACTCTGCCAAAATGAAAATTATTGCAGTAGGCAACAGTCTTTATGGCGATGATGGTGTTGGTGAAGCGGTCTTGGAAGCCCTCACTAATATTCCCGAACTGGAGAATGTGGATTTGATCGATGGCGCCACGGACGCCCTGGGATTGATCGACTATTTTACCAATACTGATCATGTCATTATCATCGATGCCGCCAGCATGGATAAAGAACCGGGCACAGTACAGGTTTTTAATTCGGATCGGGTTGATTTGATGATTAAAACCGATCATCTAACCTTACATGGCATCAGTCTGGCGGAGACTTTTGAAATCGCGAAGCTGGCTGAAGCACTCCCAAAAAAGATAACCATAGTGGGAATCGAACCGGAGCAATTGCAGGTTACCGCCGGTTTAAGCAAACCGGTTATTAAGGCAGTACCAGTAGTGGTTTCCAAAATCCTGGAGTTATGTCAAGCATCAACCTTTTAATATGAGAGACCTATGCCCAAAAAAATACTGATCATCGACGACGATATCGACCTCGTTGAAGCAATGCGGATCACTCTGGAATCAGGAGGGTATGAAGTAATTGACGCCCAGGAGGGCATCAAAGGCTTTGAAATGTTGAAAATCGAACAACCCGATCTATTAATTCTGGATGTTATGATGGGTACCCAAGACGAGGGTTTTCATCTATCATACCAGATTCGCAACAGCGAAGAAACTAAAGATATTCCAATCATAATGGTTACAGCCGTTGGCGCCCAGACCGGTTTTGTCTTTGATCCGGTTAAGGATGAAAATTTTCTTCCTGTGGATGAATATCTTGAAAAACCTGTCAATCCACAAGCATTACTGGACACAGTGAAAAGGAATTTGCCGTTTGGTTGAACCAACACAGGGAAAAATTTCAGCTGACATAAAGCATTCGTTTTACACTCCCGGTTCATTACGACGTAAAAATATCTGGCTGATTAAACTCCGTTGGATTGCCTGCGGTGGCACCCTGATCTATGCCCTCTTAACAAATGCATTAATACCGCAGGTAATACCGCTCGGTAACTTATTAGTTGTTGTTGCAGTTCTGACCGCTACCAATTTCATTTATTTCTGCTACATAAAACTCCAGTCACCGGAAAAGTTGAAAAATGAAGAGAAACTAGTCCTGATCCAGATTATAGTGGATTTAATCCTGCTGACCATAATCATCCATTTTTCTGGTGGCCTGGAAAATCCGTTTTACTTCTTCTATATATTTCACATCATTATTGCAGCAACTATTTTTGACGCCCCTAAACAGCCTTTTTTAGTTGCCGGTGTAGCTGTTTTTCTATTTTCATTCCTGGCAATTGCCGAATACGTTGGGCTGTTACATCATTACCAGATCGGTGCCAGTTCAACTTCATTTATTCAACTGGTGCTGACTCTAATGGGCTTTTATGTAACCATTTTTGTGAGCTCCTACATCGGTGTAACTTTGATGAATCGTCATCGTAAAGTAAAAAACCTGATCTATGCGCAGAATGAGAAGCTGAAACAGGCTTCAGATGCAAAAATGAAATTTTTCCGGTTCGTTTCACACGAGTTGAAATCACCAATTGTGGCTGTTCAAAGCTCTATTAATGTAATTATCGATATTATGGGAAATGAAGTTCCGAAGAAGGCTCTTGAAATGCTGGGACGCGCCCGAATCAGAACCAGGCAGATGCTGGAAATACTTAAAGATCTAGTTGATTTAAGTTATGATCGGCCGGTATCCATAGATCAAGGGGACCTGGTCAATCCCTGTGATTATCTTGATGAATTCATCGAAAATGAGCGTCCCCGTGCAGACGAAAAGAATATTAAAATTATTCAGAATATCTGTAGTGAAAGAGGTGATTTAAAAATTGACCGGTTTATTCTTGAAAAAATATTTTCCAATTTGCTGTCAAACGCAATTCGTTACACAGCGCCTGATGGAAAAGTCATCGTTGAAACTGATTTAACTAATCATTTCTGGTCATTTAAAATTTCCGATACTGGAATTGGAATAAATGAAGAAGATCAAAAACAAATTTTTGATGAATTTTATCGAGCTGAAAATGCTAAAAAATTTGCTACAATCGGGACCGGATTAGGCTTAAATATCGTAAAGAAGATGATAGAGAATCTGGGTGGACAAATCGAACTGGTCAGTAAATTGAACCAGGGAACAACAATAACCGTAAGGATTCCCATTAATGACTAAGATAACAGTTGGTGGAATCTTAGAATTACGTGGTTTAACCATGATTGAGGTCTTGGGCTTCCCCAATCAACCGGGGCATGCTGGAAAAATCCTAACCCTCCTTGGTAATGCGGATGTAAACCTGCATTTTATTGCCGAAGGAGCTGATTCGCAGGGTCTGGCCAATATAACAATTTGTGTTAATCCTAAGCACGCCAAAGATGCTCTTGACATAATCCATGAATATCTCCAGGATCAAGAATCCATTATTGTAAAAAGTCGTAAAAATATATCAATACTTACGGTTTATGGTCCCCACTTCCGTGAAAAACCGGCCATTTGTGGCGATATGTGTTACGCCCTGGGAAGAGCAAATGTCAATATTCTGGGTATTTCAACTTCCATCTCATCCGTTTGCAGTATCATTGCCGATGAAGATTTCGAGCGCGCTTACAAAAGTCTGTTAACGGTATTCAACCTGCCCTGATCTTTGTAATAAACGGCATTAACTCCCCAGAGCAAGCGCTAGGGAGTTAAACCACTCCGCTCCAGTGGAAGGCGAAAGTGGATTAAATCAATGCAAGTAATGCTTAATCGGCTCACCTTCATTTTCAATCCGGCTCATAGCTTGAATGCCAATTTCCAGGTGTAAATCCACAAATTTCCGTGTCACATGGTCATCTGACTCCTCGGTTTTGACGCCTTCTGGAACCATTGGGGTATCCGACACCAGTAAGAGGGCACCGCGCGGGATGCTGTTGGCAAAGCCAACCATAAACAGGGTCGCGGTTTCCATATCAATTCCAAGCACCCTTAAATCTTCCAGGTATAGTTTAAAATCAGCATCATGCTCCCACAGTCTTCTGTTTGTTGTATACACTACGCCGGTACGATATTCCAGCTTCCGTTCCACCAAGATCTGCGAAATATATTTATGCAATTTAAAAGACGGCAGGGCCGGAACTTCCAGCGGAAAATAATCGTCACTGGTACCCTCCCCGCGAATTGCGGCAATTGGCAGAATAAAATGTCCAATTTCAGTGGATTTTTTCAGGCCGCCGCATTTTCCCAGGAATAGAACTCCATTTGGAGAAGTTGATGAGAGTAAATCCATGATTGTGGCTGCGTTGGAGCTGCCCATTCCAAAATTGATGATGCTCAATCCATCATCATTGATTGCGGAAGTCATCGGTCCACCAATCCCATGGATCGGGACATCAAAACGCCGGGCAAATTTTTCCACATAATTCTGGAAATTTGTCAGCAATATTTGTTGACCGATAATTTCCGGGGCGAGACCGGTATACCGACGTAACCAGTTTCTAGCTATAGTGATTTTATTATCCATTCTAATCCCTATTTTAAAATTATTCCTCGTCCGGCTTTGTCAATATTGCTCGTACAACGCTGGCTTTACCCTGATGCCCGCTACCTTCACCGAGAACGATTATTTCTTTTTTCAAATAGTGTTTGGTCCAACCTGGGAAATCGCGTAAATAATATTCTGGTTCGTACAGGGCATCACGGAATTTGGGACCACCGCTATTATAGTGCAATTGATCTTTTGAATATACCTCCGAAAGCAAGCTACCGCCAGATTTTAAAGCCGTTCGATATTGGCTATGCAAGTGCGGAATTTTATCCCCGTCAAAATGTAAAAAGATATTGATAATGGCATCGTACTTGTTGATACCAAGATCAATTTCCAGAATATTGGCTTGAATCAGCTCAATTTCAACCTGGAATTCCTCCGCTAAAGCACGGGTTTTTTCCAATCCTTTTCGGGAATAATCCAGGGAAATAACCATAAATCCTTGCTTAGCAAGCCAGACACCATTACGCCCCTCCCCATCACCGGCACACAGAACTTTACCAACTGGCAGTCGATTCACGTTTTGGGTTAAAAAGACATTGGGTTCCTTGCCGAACACATATTCATCTACGGAATAGCGCTGATCCCATTTTGTCGTCCACTTATCGGTCTTCATTCCAATATGAATTACTCCAGTTCTAGAGCTATTGGGCAATGATCGGAGCCCATTACCTCAGCGTGAATATCGGCATCAATGATCTGATCGGTAAAACCTTCATTAACAAAGAAATAATCGATCCGCCAACCCACATTCCTTGCCCTAGCACCATAGCGGTAAGTCCACCATGAATAGCGTTCAGGTTCGGGATGAAACAGGCGAAAAGTATCCACATAACCATGTTCAATATATTTATCAATCCAGTCTCTTTCCTCCGGTAGAAATCCCGATGTTTTGGAATTTGCTTTGGGATTAGCCAGATCTATCTCCGTATGAGCCGTATTCCAATCTCCGCCTACCACCACATTGATACCGGAAGCTACCTGCTCATCCAGTATTTCCAACAGATCATTGTAAAAATCAAGTTTGTAGTCCAATCTTTCCTGGTCACGCTGTCCATTAGGAAAATAAATATTGTAAAGTAAAAAATTTTCATGTTCAGTAATCAGGACTCGTCCTTCTGCGTCAAAGCGCTCAATTCCCAGACCATTTTGCACATAAAGCGGCTCAGTTTTTGTGTAGGTGGCCACACCGGAATAGCCGGCCCGCTCAGCGCTGTGCCAGAAAGTGTGATAGCCATGCTCCTTCAGTAGTTCCTCAGGTACTTGTTCCTCGTACGCTTTCGTCTCTTGCAGACACAGGATATCCGGCTGTTCGTGATTAAGCCAATCCAAAAAACCTTTCTTTGCCACGGCCCGAAT
>DAOWAH010000284.1 GCA_030634675.1 Fidelibacterota bacterium | reverse complement strand
CGGGTGGTGAAAACTCAGCGGACCTTGATTACACTGGAACAGGTGCGCTGAATCTTAACGTTGGTACAATTCGTGATATCGATGGAGCTGCCGATGATGCCAATCTAACTCTTCCGGTACCGGGTGCTGCAGGTTCACTTGGTGCGAATAAGAATCTGATAATAGATACAGTACCACCCCAGATGCTTACAGCAGTATTTCTGGATTGGGATGAAAACGATATTGATGTTGGGGATTATATAATTGTGGGGTTCGATGAACCGATGAAGTTGAACTGTTTTAATTCATCAGATTTTGTTCTTCTCAACAGTGCATTTGGAGATACTTTCGGAACCGGAAGCAGTCTGATCGATGATGTACCGGATGACAACTTCATCAATATCGTACTGGGAAATAACCCCTCCCTTAACCTCACTGATATATGGTCGGCACCGGGTCTGGATATGCCCTCGGGGTTGGGGATTAGGTCCGGGAGTACGTTATGTGCAACTGATCTTGCCAATAATTCTGCTCCTGATGGACCAGAAATTGATATCAGCGGCGGCGGTTTTAACGTCATTGAGACGGTCACCGTTTCCGACGGAGCAAACATTTATACCAATCCTGATGCATCATCCGTACTTCTTGACGTCAATATATCTGTCACTTCTGATCTTCAGTTTGTGCCGTCCTTCATTGCGGTATGGTATGATGTCGGGGCTGATCCAGACGGGTTTGTGAGCGGTAATCCCTATGATAGAATGGCTATTGCATCCTCTTTTGGGACCAGTTGGACTGCAACAATACCTGCATCTGATTCGGAAATAGTTGAGGGTGTGATAGTTCGATTTTTAATTGATGCTGATGGACTTCGCCACTATTCTGATGGAAGTGAAACTTCAGGGGGTAGTATTCCATGGCGGTTCAGGATTATTTATGAGCAAAAGGACAGGGTGACCATAAGGAATAATATTATAAATCCAAAGAATGGTGAATTAGCATATATAAATATAGTAACTTCGAAGAGTGAAAAAATCAGTGTAACAGTGTATGATCTGAATGGAGATCCAGTTGCTGAATTATTCAAGCAAAAGAGAATGCCGGGTACAAATCTCATAACATGGGATGGTAAAAATAGGAGAGGAAAAATTGTAGTACCGGGTGTATATTTTATTGTGGTAAAGGTTGGTGGGAAAAGGTACGTAAAGAAGGTGCTTTTGGTAAGATGAGTGTGATCTAAACACATTGGAAATTAATTCCTTGTAGTAACTATAATTTAATAATCTATAATCGTTCATTTGAATCATCCGATAAAAGCCGTAAGTAGGGTCCATATGCAAAACGGCGATCTCTTTTCCTGCCGGTGATCTCTCTTAATAAATTCATTTGCATAAATTTTCCTACAAGTTTGTTTGCATTTGCATAAGCTAAATTAGTTACCTTAGCAACATGATTGATTGAGATTATTGGGCTCCAATAGAGATTTTCTAAAAGCGTTATTGCATTACCAGCGGCTCCGCCAAATTTATCTGTTATCATTAGACGGTGTTCCTCTCTTAGCCGAACAATATCTCGTGCAGTATTGGTTGCTTCTTCAGAAACTTCAAATACACCACGAAGAAAGAACTTAAGCCATGACTCCCAATCACCTTTGTCCCTAATTGCTTGAAGACGATCATAATAGTCGGTACGATATCCTTTAAAATAATGCGATAGATAAAGCAGAGGTCGTTTTAAAGCTCCGCGTTCGCAAAGCAAAAAAGTGATTAGTAAGCGCCCAACACGACCATTTCCATCGAGAAACGGATGTATAGTCTCAAACTGTGCATGAGTCAGGCCAATCTTCACAAATAGTGGCATTGGGTTTTTGCCATGGATAAATTTCTCTAAATTATCAAGCGAACTTGCCATTTCATGTGGGGGAGGGGGCACAAAAGAAGCTTCAGATATAGGCACCCCAGCAGATCCTATCCAATTTTGAGATGTGCGAAACTGCCCGGCGTTCCTCTCTCCTCCTCGTACACCGCTTAGCAGTTTTTCATGAATCTCACGAATTAGGCGTAATGATACAGGTAAGTCTTTAAGACGATCAAGGCCATAGTTCATCGCAGACACATAATTTATAACTTCCTCTACATCACCGGCTTTACCTGCTCTCAACGCTTTAGCTTCATATTCTAGAACATCCATCAGTGATGCTTGTGTTCCTTCGATTTGACTTGATAAAACAGCTTCCTTTCGAACGTACATTAAGACGAACAGATCAGGATTTGGTAATGTCTCTGTTGTACCATCAAGTCTTCCAAGGGCTCGGTCGGCTTGAGAAAGTAAAGACCACATATCCTCATCTATAACTATTGGAGGATCGGGTGGCAATTTGTTCGGAATGAAGGCATAGAATCCACCGCTCTGCTTTATGTAATGTCCTGCACGTGTTTCTTTATTACTACGAGAGTTCATATGAATAAGATATATGTTATTATCGAAAATGTCAATATTCGATAATAAATTACTTCGTAATTAATGTCAGCGATAATAACTATAGACAATCGAAAAGGCTAATGCGGCAGGCTTATATGATTTTATCTATCACCAGTATAGGATTTCTTAGAGCTAAAATCCTATTCTCAAGTTTGTTCTTTCGTACAATTTCGGTCAAAGGATGTCTAACTACTGGGGTGCAGGTTGATGTCGCGCCAGGCGAAGCCTGGGAAAGGAGGATGAAATGTAAAGATCTGAAACCTTTCATAGTGAACCTGCGGGTAATGGGTATCGCCTGGTAAAGTTTGGCCAACAGCCAGAAGCGAGTCTTGCGTGGTGCTGGGGTGACCCAGCCTGCGAAGCGTAGACAGCGATTGCAAAAGCTGTGTTATAGAGCCCCGAGAAGCGACCAGGAAAGGCTGGGCCGATGGGATTGGGGGAGCGATACCCCATGAAATTCGGTTAGTCGTCCAGTGGGTGCGAATCCCACCCGGTCAAAGCATAAGCCCAGCAGGCCGGTAGTGAGCCTTG
>DAOWAH010000351.1 GCA_030634675.1 Fidelibacterota bacterium | reverse complement strand
GTCGGCCTCTACAATCCGTACGGCTACCTTCGTTGATTTAATTCAAGAACTTATCAAACGTGGTGAAAAAATTACTGGTCTGGAAATCTGGCGCACCTGGATCGACGTTGACACCTTCGAGGATTACCGGAGCGCCTGGAACCTTTTTGATGAAATTATAGGGGAGAAAAAATGAAAATCGTTTATTCATACTACGTTTTGGACATCGTTCACAAAGGCCATTTGGTAATGATGAAAAATTGCAAGGCGATCGCCGGTGAAGACGGCAAACTGATCGTGGGGATCTTAACTGACGAGGCCGTCATGGAGAAGAAAGCAAGGCCAGTCCTGTCCTTCGAGGAACGGATGGATCTGGCCGATGCAATTAAGTATGTCGATGTAGTAGTGGCTCAGGAAACCTATTCACCACTGCCCAATGTTAAAAATATCAGGCCTGATATTTTGATGGAAAGTTCCAGCCACAGTCCCGCAGCCATTGCGGAGGCGCGGGAAGTAATGGCTGGTATCAACGGACGGGTGATTGTCATCCCCTATTTCCCACCCCAATCGTCAACCGGAATAAAAGATCGCGTAAAGAACCACCATTAAATTTAAGTATTAGATCGTTTTTCTGATCATTTGTAACCATCTAAATCCTAACAGGGAGCAGTAATATGAATACGGGTAACCAAACTCAAATAGTACACTGGCAAAAGAAAATGTTCTGGCTGATGTGGATAACTTATGCCGCCTTTTATCTGGGCCGAGTAAATATATCGGTCGCAATGCCCGGCATAGCCCAGGAATTCGGTTTATCGAAAACAAGCCTGGGGATTGTCTTGAGCGCCTTGTTTGCAATGTATGCTATCGGCCAGTTTATCAATGGCCAGTTGGGCGATAAACTAAATTCCCGCTTAATCATTACGATTGGACTGCTTTCATCGGCCCTATTAAATATATTTTTCGGACTCACCGGTGGTATCATCGGTCTGATGGTAGTGATCTGGGGTCTTAATGGTTATTTTCAGTCGATGGGCTGGGGACCGACGGTCAAAGCCATGGCCAACTGGTTTCCCAGTAAAATCCGGGGAAGAATTTCGGGACGTCTCGGAACCAGTTATATCCTTGGTGGAGCCCTGTCCTGGTTGCTGGCCGGTACAATAATCAAGTATTTTAACTGGCGCGCCACATTCTGGATACCAGCGCTCATTATGGCCGGTATTGCCATCCATTGGTATCTACGGGCCCGGAATGCACCGGAAGAAATCGGCTTACCGAGCGTCGAAGAACAGGAACAGGGCATCGCCCGGACCGAGGTTCAGACCGACGAACATATTGGATTTCGTGAGACACTAAAAATAACGCTTAGTAATCCGTATATCTGGTTCGCGGCCTTTGGTTTATTCGGACTGAATATTGTCCGCTATGGTTTCATGAGCTGGGCGCCGACCTATATGTTCGAAGAACAGGGGGCAACTATCTCGATGGCGGCTTATAAGGCAATTGCTTTTCCGGTAGCCGGTGGTCTAGGCGCCATTCTAGCGGGCTGGGCTTCCGATCGACTGTTCCAGAATCGACGCGCCCCGGTAGCTTTCTTTATGCTGATTGCATTAGCAGTTTTTTGTTACCTGTATCGGTTCATACCCGGTGATAATTGGATCATTAGCCTGATCATCCTGTTATTGATCGGATTTTTCACTTTTGGTCCCCATATACTGATTGTGGCCGCCTTACCCGCTGACCTGGGATCGCGTAAAGCCGCCTCTTCGGTCACCGGATTCATCGATGCCATGGGTTATGTCGGTGCCAGTATTTCCGTTGTTGGAACCGGTTATCTGATCGATAATTTTAGTTGGGATGCCGCCTTTTATTTTTGGATATTGGGTGCCATAATGGCGGCCTGCATGCTGATATTCATCTGGAAACATGAGCTGAAAAAAGTTTAAGTAAAGAATCTAATCAAATGAAAAAAGTAAACATAGTGATCCTTGTATTCTATTTGAGCTGGGGCTTGATAGAGACATTGTCAGCCCAGGCTACCTTCCAGTTTACGCTGCAATCCTGGGGTTCGTATACCACCTACGATCATCCGGAGGAATTTATAGCTGAATATTATCAACTCAATCTACAAACAGGGAATATAGAATTAGTCCCGGCCGAAACAATTGCTGCTTATAAATCCCAGCAGCTGGGTGTCGGTATCCGGCGGGCGCGTCTGCGTGGTAAAATGACGAAAGGAAAAGCTGCGGGTTTCGTCCAATTCGATGCTGCCACTTCCCAGATGATGGATGCCCAGATTGACTATGCCTTTTCCGAAAATATGAAATTTCGTCTGGGGCGGCATGTGG
>DAOWAH010000336.1 GCA_030634675.1 Fidelibacterota bacterium | reverse complement strand
GTCTCAGGGAGAACATAAAATCACCATGGTTTTAATTAAGATGGCCGAGGCCCGGTTTATTAGAAAACATACCGGGAAAAGACCGATAATTATACTGGATGATCTGTTTGCCAAATTGGATTTTCAGCGTAGCGATCAAGTGCTATCTGCTTTAGGAAAGGACCTTCAAACGATAATCACAGCCACGGATATTATTGACCTGGAAAAAAAGGGTGTTAACCCGTCCGGTTCCAATGGTACCAGCTACCACCTGGGATTAAATTAATGGCTCAGAGCTTAAAGGATGTGTTAGATTCTTTTTTAGATAAAGCAGGTTTGACCACCGGTATTAGCCAGCAGCAAGCGTTACTGTGTTGGGAAGAGGTTGTCGGCAATACAATTGCCAAAAACACGACCCCGGAAAAAGTTGAACACGGAATTTTAATTGTAAGAACGACAACACCGTCTTGGCGTCAAGAATTATTATTCAAAAAGTCACAAATAATTGACAAAATAAATGCCTCTTTAGGAAAACAAACGATAAAGGACATTCGTTTTATATGACACAGCAGAAACCAAGCGACAGTAAGTATAGCGCCGAAAAAATACAGGTTCTGAAAGGACTTGAAGCAGTCCGACGTCGCCCAGCCATGTATATTGGAGACGTTAGTAAACGCGGTCTCCACCATTTAATATTTGAAGTTGTTGATAACAGCGTTGATGAAGCCCTGGGCGGCTTCTGCAGTAAAATTGAAGTTATATTGGAAAAAGACAATCTGGTCAGCGTTGAAGATAATGGTCGCGGTATTCCGGTCGATATTCACAAAGGAGAAAAGAAGCCGGCCTTGGAAGTAGTAATGACCGTATTACATGCCGGTGGAAAATTTGACAAAGGCTCTTATAAAGTTTCCGGTGGCTTGCATGGCGTTGGTGTTTCGGTCGTGAATGCCTTATCGGATCATTTAACTGCCGAGGTTTACCGTAATGGTAAAATCTATCGGCAGGAATATGTCAGAGGAAAAACCATCACCAAACAGGAAGTAATTGGAAAAACCAAACGAACCGGCACTAAAATCAGTTTCATACCTGACGCTGAAATTTTTAAAGAAAGAGATTTTGAATATCAGATTGTTGCTGATCGTTTACGTGAATTGGCCTATCTGAACAGTAATTTGGAAATTTCCCTGGAAGATCGACGCAACGCTGAAGTGACCGGCGACATCTTCCAGTTCAAAGGTGGATTAAGTGATTTTATTAGATATTTGGACGGGCATGCTCACCCCCTGCACAACAAGGTCATTACCGTCAATCGCAGCACAGGGAAGGTTCCGGTGGATGTTGCTTTGCGCTATAATGACAGCTATACCGAGAACATCCTCAGCTTTGTAAATAATATTAATACTATTGAAGGCGGAACGCATATGTCTGGATTCCGCACGGCTTTGACCAGGGGTCTGAATACCTATGCCGCCCGAAACAATCTACTAAAAGGCAAAAAAGGCGAAGGTGTATCATCCCTTGGGGGCGAGGATTTCCGGGAAGGTTTAACGGCGATTCTTTCGATTAAGGTGCCGGAGCCGCAGTTTGAAGGTCAGACCAAGACCAAGTTAGGCAATAATGATGTTAAGGGAATTGTTGACTCTACCGTATTCGAAGGGATACTGGATTTTCTGGAACAGAATCCCCAAATTGGGAAACGAATTATTGAAAAGGCAGTCCTCGCTGCCCGTAGCCGACAGGCGGCCCGGAAAGCCCGTGAACTTATCCGCCGTAAAAGTGCCCTGGATGGTGGTTCTTTGCCCGGTAAACTGGCTGATTGTTCTAGTCGTGACCCGCTAACAAGTGAACTGTACCTGGTTGAGGGAGACTCCGCTGGTGGATCGGCCAAACAGGGACGCGACCGGCGGTTCCAAGCTATCCTGCCATTGCGGGGGAAGGTCATCAATGCCGAGAAAGCCCGGATTGACAAACTGCTGAATAATAATGAAATCCAAATGATTATCACGGCCCTTGGCGCGGGCTTCGGTGGCGACCCGGATAACGATCATGATAGGACGGGAACGGAGTTTAACGTAGATAAACTGCGTTACCATAAAATAATAATTATGACCGATGCAGATGTTGATGGCAGCCACATTCGTACCCTCCTGTTAACTTTCTTGTATCGTAAAATGCCCGAATTGGTAACAGGTGGTTATGTATATCTGGCCCAACCTCCACTATACCGGCTGCGTAGCGGTAAAAAAATATTATACGCTTACGATGAAAATGAACGCGAGATTCTATTTGAGCGCTTGAAAAGGGAAAGAAAAAACCAAAAAATTGAAATTCAACGCTATAAAGGTTTAGATGAAATGAACCCGGATCAACTTTGGTCCACAACCATGGATCCGGAACGCCGCTCATTGCTGCAGGTCACTATTCACGATGCTGTAGAAGCATCGATGACTTTTACGGACTTGATGGGCAGCGATGTTGAAGCT
>DAOWAH010000297.1 GCA_030634675.1 Fidelibacterota bacterium | reverse complement strand
CGTGGCGCTCGTCCGGCTTTTAAGGGTTACATGGGATTTCCTGCATCATTATGTATTTCGATTGATGATGTGGTTGTCCATGGTATCCCTGGAAATGAAAAATTACATGACGGTCAGGTTGTAGGTATCGACTGCGGTGTGGAAAAAATTGGATATTACGGCGATGCCGCCCGAACATATGCTGTAGGCTGCATTGACAATAGTACCCAGCGATTAATGGACATAACTCAGGAAGCTTTAGTCTTGGGTATTAATCAGGCTCGGGCTGGTAATTATGTCTCTGATATTGGTCATGCTATTCAGACCCATGTAGAATCTCATGGTTATTCGGTTGTACGTGAACTGGTTGGTCACGGGGTTGGTACAGAACTGCATGAGGAACCGCAAATTCCGAATTTTGGTGTGCCCAGGCAGGGCTACCGGTTAAAGACCGGGATGTGTCTGGCTATTGAGCCGATGATTAACAAGGGGACTAAAGAAGTATTTACCGAACAGGATGGTTGGACGGTGCGCACACTGGATGGGCAAGTTTCCGTCCATTTTGAACATACGATAGCAATTACGGAAAATGGGGCAAAAATTCTCAGTCAGAGGAGTAATTAAATGGCCAAAGAACAGCCGATTACCATTGATGGCATAATAAAAGAAACCCTTCCTAATGCAATGTTTAGGGTTGAAATTGATATTGGTGGTAAGAAACACGAAGTGTTGGCGCATGTGAGTGGAAAAATGCGTATGCATTTTATAAAAATTTTACCGGGTGACGTTGTAACGCTGGAAATATCCCCTTACGATTTAAATCGTGGTAGAATTACATACCGTAAGAAATAGAGGAATAATGAAAGTTCGTCCTTCTGTAAAAAGAATTTGTTTAAAATGTAAAATCATCAGACGCCATGGTAAAGTACTGGTGATCTGTTCTAACCCGAAACATAAGCAGAGACAGGGATAGGAAGATATTATGGCACGTTTAGTTGGTGTTGATATTCCCCGCGATAAAAAAGTCGCTTATTCACTCCGCTACATCTATGGTATTGGCATGACAAAGGCCTTAGCGACCTGTAAAAAAGCAGGTGTAGATCCTGATGTACGCGTAAAAGAATTAAATGAAGGACAAGTTGCAGCGATTCGAGAGGCAATCACGAAATTGGAACTAAAGGTAGAAGGTGAATTGCGGGCAGAAGTTGCTATGAATATTAAACGGTTAAAGGACATTGGCAGTTATCGCGGTCTCCGACATCGCAGAGGAATGCCGGTAAATGGTCAACGGACAAAAACCAATGCCCGTACCCGGAAAGGCCGAAAACGTACCGTCGGCCTCGGTAGAAAAGGTCCAACTGGTAAGAAAGGGTAAATAATTGGCTAAAGATATCAAAAGAAAGAAGAAAAAGGGATCGGTGGATCCCATGGGTGTTGCTCATATAAAAGCATCTTATAACAACACACATATTTCTTTAACTGATCGATATGGTAATGTGATAACATGGGCAACGGCTGGTACATCCGGTTTTAAAGGTTCACGAAAAAATACCGCTTATGCTGCTTCTCAAGCTGCTACTAGTGCAGCTAAAGATGCAATAACCAGGGGATTGAAATCGGTGGAAGTGCGTGTCAAAGGCGCCGGTGCCGGTCGTGAGTCGGCTATTCGTACCCTGGCAGTTGCGGGTCTTGAGATCACCGCAATTCGTGATGTGACGCCCTTGCCGCACAATGGTTGCAGACCACCCAAAAGACGTAGAGTATAAATAGGATAATGTAATTATGGCTCGGTATCGAGATTCAGTATGTAAACTTTGCCGAAGAGAAGGTGAGAAGCTCTTTTTGAAAGGTAACCGTTGTTTATCAACGAAATGTTCCTTTGATCGGAAGTCTTATGTTCCCGGTCAACATGGACAATCCCGTCGACGGAGATTATCCAACTACGGTCTTCAGTTAAGAGAAAAACAGAAGATTAAACGCATGTACGGAGTATTAGAACAGCAGTTTCGGAACTATTTTAAAAAAGCAGATTTGATGAAAGGCGAAACAGGAACAAATTTGATGCAATTATTGGAGCGTCGTCTGGATAATGTGGTTTACCGCCTCGGTTTTGCCCCTTCTCATGCTGCAGCCCGACAACTGGTTTCGCATCGCCATTTTCTAATAAATAATAAAATAGTCAATATTCCCTCATATCTGGTCAGTCCCGGTGAATTAATTCAAGTTAGGGATAAAAGTCGTAAGATGGACACAATCCTCGATTCAATTCGTCGAATCAAGGGTGATCTTGATCTTGCCTGGTTAGAAATTGACAAAGCCAAAATGAAGGGAACTTTCATTGCCATTCCGGATCGAAACCAGATGAATATTGAAGTTAATGAACGTCTGGTCGTTGAACTTTACTCCAAATAATCAAGAAAAAATTAGCTTAGGATACTCATTTCTATGAGCACAGATTCAAACATTAAAATTTCTGTTGTTGAAGTGGAACAAACAGATAAAGACGGAAAGTTCGCAATCCAACCTCTAGAACGCGGGTACGGTATAACCCTGGGTAATGCATTACGTCGCGTATTGCTGACCAGTGTTCCGGGGGCGGCGATCACATCCATAAAAATAGAAGATGTATTGCACGAATTTTCGACAGTTAAAGGGATTAAGGAAGATATTGCTGACGTCATCTTGAATTTAAAAGGTGTTCGCTTCAAGCTCACTGATCAGGTTCCGGATAAAATTGAATTAGTTTTAGAAGGTGATGGTATTTTTACTGCCGCAAATATCCAGGAAGTTAATGATGAGTATGAAATTCTTAATCCTGATCACTATATCACCGAGTACTCGCTTGATCAAGAACTGAATATCGAATTCAAGTTAGGT
>DAOWAH010000151.1 GCA_030634675.1 Fidelibacterota bacterium | reverse complement strand
GAGTAATTCGGATGGATTATAGCGTGCTTCGCTCATTCGCCACCTCCTTTTTCAAGTTTCAAGCAGTTTAGCGTATCAGCGCCAACCAGTTTTAAATAATCAGCATGATTTTGTATGCTGTAAATCCATTTATCGAGATAGGTTTGCACCCGCTCGATATCCTTGGATGCGCTGACATAATCCTTGATATGTTTCTCATCCCTTTCATAGCAATAGCTCATTTCACCAGGATGAGCGCCAAAAGGCGCTTCTACCACCGCGTCCACAAGGTAATAGGGAATTATCGTCCGGTCCGGGTGCTGGCGAGTAATTTCTTCATCCACAATTTCTTCGGCGGAAATGATCAGGCGCTTGGAAGCCCGTGCCATTTCGGCGGCAAACCCGGATATTCCATCAATCTGGGCGTTACCATATTTATCAGCCCGGTGCACATGGATGAAGCCCACATCGAGAATCAAGGCTGGCAACAGTGCCAGTTTCATCCCGGTGAAAGGACATTCGGCTACTTTAGCGGCGCTGAAATTGAATGTGTCGGTCCCCAGCATGACCCGGGTTGGCAGGAACGGCACGCCCATGGCGGCGGCTTTGAAGCGCCAGGTTAATGCTGCGTTCGACCATTCCACCACCTTTTTCACAGAACCACCCTCCACAGCCCGGCGAGCGCTGGCTGAAAGCCCGTAAACTTCGAACCCGATGTAAGTCCAATCCAATTCTCGGACAGTGTTGGCGGCTGCCAGCAAATCGGATTCATAAACCCCCTGACCGGCGCATTTCAATTCTTTGTATCCCCGGCGGATAATCTCACGCACTAAGGACATGGGTGCCCGGACAGTGCCGTATAATTCAATACCGATGTAATCCCTATCCTTTAGGAAACGCGAAACGGCTTCCTGCTCGGTCATCACTTTATCAATCAACGCCTTTGATTTCCGGGTGCGGTTCCATTCCCGAAAGGCATCCATATCCGGTGGCTGGATCAGATCGCCTTTACCGCTGGCCAATATTTTCATGCGAATACTCCGTTAATAAAAAATTATGATTCATCTTCAATTATCCAGATGGATTGCTGATCAAATTTAGCCCAGTCTATTTTATCCTGAAATCCATAATCTTCCTTGTGAATTAACGATTTCAATTAATCAGGAACTTTTGTAACATTCATATTGTACTATTTGAAACAATGCTAAAGAACGCAACATCCATCATTATAACTTTCGTCGTGTTGAGCTCGAACGTTTTACCGTTCGTCCAATTTGATGATTGTGACAAGACCTGCTGCCAACCTGAGATCAGTTGCTGCCAAATAATCAAGATGGTGAGTTGTGAATCCGCCATGACAGCCTGCGAAAAGCCGTTGTTGGTTCCTTTGGTGTTGGTACCGGTGAATAAAGTAGAGCAGCAGGTTGATATTACTATTATCGCGATCCACGAAATACCCACCGCCCGGATTTCGGAGCAATATTTTTATCAATCCAAATTTGATCAGACCATTGCTCTCGAGCCACCCCCTTCTTTTCTTTTCCCCCTTCTGATATAGAACCTCCTGTTCTATCCGGATGTTAACAATCCGGATTTTCCCCTGCTACGGTTTCAATTCGTGTCGGGGTAAGTACGTATATTTAGTGGTTTGAACAGGAGTTTTATTTTGAAATTATCAGCATATTTTTTGAAAATAGTTTTCGCGGGTCTACTGACCACACTTTTAATCACCTCGGTTAAAGCCAACCAAAATCGTGGTGCGTCAGATTTACCGGCAGAAGTTCGATCCGGTTATTTGGCAGAAACTAAGTTTGATATTCCCGTTAAACCCGGCATATCCGATTATATTCAAGCCAGTCTGTATAATAATCCCAGTGTGCATAGCGCCTATGCTCGCTGGCAGGCCGAGATCGAAAAAATCGCCGTTGCCCGGGGATTGCCTAATCCAAGTCTAAACTTCGGATACTTCCTTACAAATGTGGAAACAGCGGTTGGTCCCCAGGAATTTAAAATCGGGCTGACCCAGATGATTCCCTGGTTTGGTAAGTTGAAGCTGAATGGAACCCTGCAAACCTTGCAGGCGGAAATCCGGTTCGAGCAACTACAGGAGGTAATCAACACGTTAACCTATAATCTATCGGCGCTGTATTACGATTACTATTTCCTGCAACGATCAATCAATATAACTAACCAGAATATTGAGCTGGTCCGTAACTGGGAACAGGTCGTGCGAAATAAATACAAGACCGCCCGCGCCGGTCACCCGGATTTGATCAAAACCCAAATTGAGTTGATCAAATTGGAAGACGACCGCTCGACGCTGGAAGCCCGGCGCACACCACTGCTTGAAAAATTCCGAACGCTTCTGAATGATGCGGAATTGACTGAAATTGTGATTCCGGACTCACTACCTGAAGTCACCGGATTACCGGAATTGTTGGAAATCCAAAAGAGCATTTTTGATTCAAATCCGCGTTACCTTATCGCCGGACTCAAAGAAGAACTGAGCACAACTGGCATTCGGCGCGCCAAGCTGAATTATTACCCCGATCTGGGAGTCGGCTTCGACTATATCGGCACTGGTGATAAATCGATGAATGGCACTGCAGTGGCTGAAAGCGGTAAGGATCCCCTGGTATTTATGGTATCACTCAACCTGCCTATTTGGGTAAAGAAAAACCGCAGCCAGGTTAGAGCTGCCCGCTATCAACAACGCGCGTCGGAAGCAGCTTTAGCGAACCTGGAAAACAAATTGACGGCCGAACTCGAGCAGATCTGGTTTGAGCTGGAAGACGCGCAACGGAAAATCAATTTATACTCACAAAGATTAATACCAAAAAGTATTGAATCATTACGCGCCACCGAGGCGGCCTACATTTCTGAGAAGTTGGATTTTTTGAATCTGGTGGATGCACAACGACGGTATCTACAATTTTTATTGGAAAGTGAACGATCTTTAGTTCAATACCAAAAAGCATACGCCAGGCTGGAATACCTGGCTGGGAGAGAATTATGAACAAACTAATTGATTTAATAAAGAAATACACTGATGTGATTTTAACATATCTGAAATCATTGACAAAATTTACCTGGATAATAATCGGAATTGCCTTTATCGGCGGGCTCTTAATTCGCGGTGGGGGGACAAGTGAACCTGCCTCCAGACTAGCTGTTGAAGCCCATGAGCATAAAAGTGAGGCGGAATGGTGGACCTGTTCAATGCATCCTCAGATCAAATTGCCGGAATCGGGACAGTGCCCGATCTGCTTCATGGATCTGATACCTATGGATTCGGGTACTGACGATGTAGGTCCTCGGGAGCTTAAGTTATCGCCAGGGGCAATTGAACTGGCCAAAATTGCGACCGGCATCGTTGGTCGCGGACTCGCAAGGTCAGAAGTCCTGTTATCCGGAAAAGTAGAATATGATGAGACACGAGTCAAAACGATAACAGCCTGGGTACCCGGTCGCTTGGAGCGGCTCTACGTGGATTATACCGGGATAACCGTAACGGATGGTGACCATCTGGTTGATATTTACAGCCCAGAATTATACGCCGCTCAGGAAGAATTAATCCAGGCTCTCAAGTCGGTCAACAATGGAAGTCAGGGATTTGCCGCCACGGCAGCACAGATTACTTTGGACGCAGCCCGGGAAAAAATGTCCCTGATGGGAATTACTGGAAAACAAATCGCGGAAATTGAAAAGCGCGGGACACCGGAAGATCGATTAACAATTTACAGCCCCTTATCCGGAATTGTGATCCATAAAAACGCCATCGAAGGGCGCTACGTAAAAACCGGATCGCCAATTTATACAATAGCCGATTTGAGCCGGGTCTGGGTAATACTTGATGCTTATGAATCAGACCTGCCCTGGTTGCGATTCGGACAGGAAGTGGAATTCACCGCCGAGGCGCTGCCGGGCGAATCCTTTAAAGGCCGGATTGCTTTTATCGATCCGATTCTGAACCCAAAAACCAGGACTGTACAAATTAGAATCAATCTACTGAATGAAGATTATAAATTAAAACCGGGCATGTTTATACGAGCTAAGGTTGAGGCACTTCTTGATATCGATGGACAGGCAGTAAATAACCAGCTTGCCGGAAAATGGATTGGTCCAATGCACCCGGAAGTTGTAAAAGATGGTCCCGGTCAGTGCGATGTCTGTGGCATGGATCTGGTGCCGGCCGAAAAACTTGGAATTGTTAGTGTATCGAAATCAGATCGGCAACCCCTATTAGTACCGGTTAGTGCCGTACTGAAAACGGGAAAACGAGCTTTGGTCTATGTGAAACTTCCTGACCGGGAAGAACCAACATTTGTGAGCCGGGAAGTGGTCCTGGGTCCCCGGGCCGGCGATAATTACATCGTCCTGTCAGGATTAGCGGTTGGTGAAGAAGTTGTCACGAACGGCAATTTCAAGATTGACAGCGCCATGCAGATCGCCGCCAAGCCCAGCATGATGAATCCGGAAGGTGGAGTGGCAATGACCGGTCATGAACAACATGGGGGTGGGGCTGCGGTCAGACCGGTTCAGAAGCAACCAACCACAACTACCCAACTACAAAAATTCGAGGCCGGGGGCGCTTACCAAGAGACAGTCGACCAATTGTTCAAGGCTTATTTCGAAGCTGCAAAAGTTCTGGTCGACGATGATCTGAACCAGGCCAAAGCTGCCCTGTTCACTATCAATCAGGTGGCGGGAGCCGTCACCGCTGCCAAGACCGGTCTTTCTGGAGCAGCCTTGGAATTCTGGCAGAAATCCCAGCAGGATTTACTGGCCGCCACCGAGCATGCGCGCCACTGGTCTGATTTTACCGCCGCCCGACAGGCTTTCGAACAGGTTAGCGCAATTATTATTAAGCTGGAAAAAAGTTTCGGTCATGGCGGGGAGCAGATCTACTACGAGCTATTTTGTCCGATGGCTTTCGATAATACCGGCGCCTACTGGCTCCAGACTGTTAAAAAGGTGAATAATCCTTATTTTGGCGCCAAAATGCTGCGCTGCGGTGAAGTCAAAT
>DAOWAH010000070.1 GCA_030634675.1 Fidelibacterota bacterium | reverse complement strand
ATTTTCGACAGTTAAAGGGATTAAGGAAGATATTGCTGACGTCATCTTGAATTTAAAAGGTGTTCGCTTCAAGCTCACTGATCAGGTTCCGGATAAAATTGAAATAGTTTTAGAAGGTGATGGTATTTTTACTGCCGCAAATATCCAGGAAGTTAGTGATGAGTATGAAATTCTTAATCCTGATCACTATATCACCGAGTACTCGCTTGATCAAGAACTGAATATCGAATTAAAGTTAGGTATTGGAAAAGGCTATGTTCCTGCTGAAGAAAATGTAGTACCCAATGCCCCGATCGGAACAATAGCGATCGACAGTATATTCAATCCGGTTACCAAAGTGACCTTCGATGTACAACCGGTTCCCGGTGCAAAAGATCCGATCGAGATACTTACGATCAATATTAATACCGATGGATCAATATTACCATGCGATGTCCTCAGTTATTCTTCCAAAGTCCTGATTGAGCATCTCAGGGTTGTTGAAAGTATAAGTAAACCACAAGTTCTGGAAGTTACCGAAGGTGTCAGTGAAGAAGTATTGAAGATCAGAGGATTACTCAATTCGACCATCGATGAAATGGAACTATCAGTTCGCAGCCACAATTGCTTGCAAGCCGCTGGAATCAAGTACATCTATGAATTGGTGAATAAAGAAGAAAATGCCATGCTGAAGTATAAAAACTTTGGTCGTAAATCGCTTACTGAGCTAGTTGAAAAACTGGACGAGATGGGATTGCATTTTGGCATGGATGTCGACAAATATCTAATAGATGAATCAGTGTAGGGAATTATGAGGCACCAAAAATCAGGGAGAAAACTAGGCCGGACTGCCGCTCATCGGAAAGCGACATTGTCAAATATGGCGGCTGCGTTAATTACGTATAAAAAGATTAAGACTACCGATGCACGTGCCAAAGAATTGCGACGTTTTATAGAACCATTGATCACTTTTGCCAAACGTGGTGATTTGCATGCCAGGCGACAAGTGTTAAAGAAAATCCATCACAAAAATATCGTAAACACACTATTTAACGATGTGGCACCCGTTTATTCAAACAGAAACGGCGGTTATACACGTATAACTAAACTTGGTTTTCGCGATAATGACCGTGCTTCTATTTCCTTAGTTGAATTAATAGATATGGTTGGTATTGAATCCACGGAGAAAGAGAAAAAGGGCAAAAAGAAGGACGCATCGCCGTCTGATGTTTCCAAGGATAAAAAGAAGTAATTTTTGAACCTGAGATAAATTCTTGAAAACTTTCAAGATCCATATTAGCAGGGCAGCCATAGTTGCCCTTCTTTTTATCCTTAATCCGGGCATAACTCAGGATACCGATTCATATTTTCAGCAACGTTGCCTATGGGTTGTACGCAGTAATATTACCACCGCCAAGGCAATTGATAAATTATTACAATTTTCACAGATAAATAGATTTAACCATCTGATTGTACAAGTGCGCGGACGCGGGGATGCATATTATAATTCAGCACTGGTTGTCAGGGCCAGGATGCTTAGAAACGCGGCCTTTGATCCATTGGCATATCTAATTCAGGAGGCCCACAGAAAAGGTATTAAAGTTCATGCCTGGGTAAATGTGTATCTGGTATGGTCAGATAAATCCGTACCCAGCAACACTAATCATATCTTATACCAACATCCCGAATGGCTTGACATTCCTGAAGCCGGGCGAATGCAGGTCAGTGAGCTGGTACGGAATATGGAGCGCTTACGCGAGGGACATGAGGGTCTATACTTGTCGCCAGGCCACCCCGATGTGCCAGATCACCTGTTAAAGGTTTTCCGTGAAATCGTAGAAAAATATGATATTGATGGCTTACATTTGGATTATATTCGCTATCAGGATGCTGATTTTGGTCGTAATCCGATAGCAAGACAAATCTATGAACGGTACAATGGCGATGATCCCTGGGTGTTGCTTTCATCACGTAGCCGTTGGCTCGGTAATGAAAAGCAATATGTCAGTCGATTGAGAAAGTGGAATGATTATCGGCGCTATTCTGTGACTGATTTAGTAAAACAGATCCATTTAATGGTTAAAGAAATACGACCGGAATGTATACTTTCTGCAGCGGTAAAACCAAATCTTTACCAAGCCCGTGACAATTTCTTCCAGGAGTGGGATGTCTGGCTGGCAGCCGGCTATCTGGATTGGGCTTTCCCCATGAATTATACTAAAAATTTGCGTGATTTTGCTAGTAATATTGAAGGTATTTATGATAATATACCTTCTAAATATCGTGATCGAATCATAATGGGGCTGGCTGTCTACAATCAGCCGTCGGATGAAGTCGTTGATAAATTGAAATATACACGGATAACCCGATTCACTGGAGTCTGTCTGTTCTCGTACAATACTTTTAAACAGAATCCGGACTATATCCGGCCTGTCCACATCGAGATCAATAAATAACATGTGCTGGTCAGTTATGGTTATCAATAATAAATTGGACTGTGACTTCTAACACGATGAATTAGAGTTGAAGTCTAGCCGGAATGGAAGTGAAATTGGAATTAGATCCAGTGACATTGGACTGAAAACCATCTTAGGTCAATTGTAATAGCAATGAGATAATTTCACACGATGCGGATCAAACTAATTAATCCCAAGGAAATAGCTACATTCCACCCGGAAAGTGGTTCGGTACAACGGTCACGTCACCAAGATATCCTCATAGCCGATGATAGAATTGAGGCAATTGGGAATGATGTCGGTTCGGTGGACCATGAAATTGACTGTTCCGGCAGATTAGTTACCCCCGGATTTGTTGATCCACACACTCACCCGGTTTTTTGGGCCGGGCGTGAAATGGAATTTGCTCAGCAAATTGCCGGTGCAACCTACCAGGAAATTGCCGCCCAAGGCGGTGGCATTCAATCCAGCATAGCAGGTGTACGTAATACCGATCACAATGATTTGAAGCTGATTGTAAAAAAGCGTCTGGATCGCTTTCTAAAGCTTGGTACTACTACTATTGAGGCTAAAAGCGGATATGGTTTGAATACAACAGCGGAATTGAAATCACTGGCAATTCTCGGTGAGCTGGCGGATGAGCATCCGCTTGATATTGTACCGACTTTCCTCGGTGCCCATGCATTTCCAGCCGAATATGCCGACGATCATGACGCTTATGTTGATTTGCTGTGCGGTGAGATGATTCCGGCCGTGGCGGAACAAGGCATTGCTGAATTTTGTGATGTGTTTTGTGAGAATGGATATTTTACGGTGGAGCAATCACGGAAAATATTAAATACTGCGCGTAATTATGAATTGATTCCGCGCTTGCATGCTGATGAATTTGAGGATTCGGGAGCAGCGGAATTAGCGGCTGAAGTCAGGGCAATTTCCGCTGATCATCTAATGGCTGTTAGCCCCGCGGGGATGGCTGCGTTGGCACATTCCGGAGTTATCGCCACTTTATTGCCCGGCACAACATTTTTCCTCGGACAAAGCACATATGCCCCGGCTCGCGCGCTATTGGATCGTGGTGTTAAAGTTGCTTTAGCCACTGACTTCAATCCCGGTAGCAGTCATATCCAATCTATGCCGTTTATTGTTTCATTAGCCTGTCTCTATATGGGGATGACCGTTGAAGAAGCGTTCGCCGCTGCCACTTATCATGCTGCACAAGCACTTGGTAGACAAGATGATCTTGGTACACTGGAACCAGGAAAAAAAGCTGATTTAATAATTTGGAATATTGGCAGCCTGTTGGAAATTCCATATCATGTGACTGACTTGCCAATCCACAATGTGATAAAAGAAGGACAACCAATTTTTGAGCTTGACTGAGGTAAATGAGCACAGTAAACTCGCTTAACTGTTTGATAAGGATAATAATCAGACCATGAAAAAATCTACATCATATCTCATACTGCTGACCCTGCTCATGGTCAGTGCCCAGCCACTGTTTGCCAATTATGCCTTTTATCGAACGGTTATAAACACCTGTAAGGCATATCGCGTGGATGTGAAGGAAAAAGAAATGTCCTTTACTACTCAGGATGGTAAAATTTTGGCCTTTAAAATGAACCTTACCAGTATGCGCAATAATTTTGATATGGTCCTAATGGTTGGTTTTATTTCTGCGGGCCAGGCGATTAGGCATCAAAAGCAGATGGCTGAAAAAATGCATAGAAGCGGACGCAAATTTGACGCGGAAATTCCTGCTGAAGTCGAAATATCAGTAATAATCCCTATGGCCAATGACAACATGGTAGTGATAGCCACCGCCAGCAAGGATTTGGTAATCCAACTTTCGGAAGGAACAATAAACTCTGGTGGGTTTATGCGACAAATCAAAGATTCAATCCAAACACTTTAAGGAGGACACATGGATCCCTTTGGACTACAAACAACTCTTTTAAACTACCTGCGAGCCTTAGGTTGGTCAGTCGTCGCTGCGGTAGGTTTTTCAATTGGTATCGGCTTGGCTATTAAAGTATTTGCCTGGTTATCAACTGATATTGACGAATGGGCTGAAATCAAAAAAGGAAACATGGGCGTATCCCTGATTTTTGTCTCGCTTATCGTAATGGTAGGTATCTTGGTTTTCAAGGTAATATAATAATAATCGACTATCGACGAAAAAGGGCTCTCCGGAGCCCTTTTCTATTTGTATCCCGCCGAACCCGGGCTAATCATTTCCGACAATCCAATACGGTTAATTATAGTATCGTAGGTGATTAATTTCACCCGCTTCCGCACTAATAATTTAGTAAAACTTGGATCGGTCAATGCTTCCAATTCGGCTTGCCGGTGTTGACTCATCTGCTTTAGTCCGAATGTATTAAGATCAATTAAAGCCTGCATCTCAGGTAAATCTTTTCCAATATGACAAACCAATAAATTTATTTGATCTGAATTAAGGTCAAATATCAACTCTAATAAATGTGATTGTTTCTCCACAACCGGATATTTGTACATACTTTCCAGATCTACCTCACCGAAATAACGGGAAATCCCAAGCTTGTATTCCTGGGCCAGTTGCTCTACAATTTTGCGATGTTCCGGTTTGTCAACAGCCGTGCTCATGTGATAATCCACATATTTGATGTCCAATCCGGTAGAAATTGCACGCTCAATCTGAGCCCGCAATTCTTTTTCTATATCTTCAACAGTTGGATTATTGGCATGGAAAGTTGCCCGGGAGGGAAAAAAATATCCGCAACTGTCCACCAGACTGGGCACGGCCTCCTTACCGAGCACCGGTCCCCAGCGATAGTTTTTCCATTCGGCATTTAGGGTCAGGTGAATACCAATCACAACCTGGGGATTATCCTTCAGAATTTCAACTGCTTCCTGGTACCAGGGACAGGTGAACATGACCGAGGCGGAAAAGGGCAAGTTGGTTTGAATCATTTCCTCTAAAGCCAAATTCATGGCATGAGACATTCCGATATCATCACAGCGGATCAATAATTCGGGTCTGGCCTCACCAACCTGTGAAAAAATAAAGCTGGTGACAACGAAATAAATCAGGAAAATCCTTACTATGGCTCTAATCATGTGTCTTGTTCCCGGTCAGTTGTTGAATTGATGGGTCAAATTTACTCATCAGTTTTCTTCAACTGTACTAAAACAGTTCCAACCACTGCAACTGAAATACCGACCAGTTCCAGCGGCAGGATTGCTTCACCCAGTAAAAGCCAGGCCAGAACGGCAATCTGGATCAGCATTGTGCCATTAATAATGCTGGATTGCATCGCACCCAGCGTTTGCAGTGTAATATTCCAGAGGGTAAAGGCGAAGGCTGTATTTATTCCCGCCAGCCATAACAACCAGAACAGCATCTTCCAGCTCAATGCGGGCAATCCCTGGGTTATCAAACCAGCGCTTAACAGGATTATTGAACCGATGCCCATGCTGATTATTGTCACCACCACGGGACTGATATCTTTTTGACGATTGATATCCCGGCCCAAAACAGCAGCACCGGCATTAGCCAGCACGCCCACTGTCATTACTACCAGGCCGATTCCGGTGTTACCGGAGAAAGTTGCCGGTTGGAAGTAGAATAAAATACCGGCGATGAACAGGAAAACTCCCAGCCATTGAATTTTTGTAGGTGCTTCCCGGAGAATGAATATGCCCAAAACAGCCACAATCAGCGGAGTGAAATTCAACATTAAGCTGACTGTGACTGCCGGTAGAAGCGACAGTCCCAGAAATTGGGCTCCCTGAGTGACCGTATAAAAGGTTAATCCCAGGATAATTAATTTAAACCATTGCGGCCAGGCCAAGTTGCGGATTTCCCGGAATCGTTCTTTCCTGAAAAGCAGGGGTAATAAAAAGATAAATGCCAAAGTATAGCGCAAGCCGGCAAAAGTCAAAGGTGGGATATCCAGGAGACCTTTCTTTATGATAATAAATGATGTGGACCAGAGGAAGGTAACGAGCAGGGCCTGCAGAACTGATTTAATCCAGGATTCCTTTACCAGCATTATTACCGGAATAATTCTGGTTCGTAAAAATGTGCCGATTAATCGGTATTAAGAAAACCTGCGACATCGATCAAAATTAGAATCGATCGTAGATTCAAAACAAGCTGGATATAGTTTAGAATATTAATCATCTGTTAATCGTATTTACCGGCCGCTTTGATTTCCTCATATCCACCGACATTGGTCACATTAGTGTATCCCAAATCAAGCAAAGTGGTCTTGGCTTTTTCAGCGCGGCCGCCCCTACGGCAATACAGAATAATTTCCTGGTTTTTACAGCAAGCTATATCTGTAATATGTTCGCCAATTATTTGGTAGGGGATGTTTATCGCGTCCTGTAAATGACCGCTATCGAATTCTTCATCCGTGCGTACATCGATAAGCAACTGCGATTCTACTTTATGCGATTTGAATGGACAACTAACAATAGTGGAGCATGATTCAATCGCTAAGGAAAGCAGTATTAATATTATTATTGGAACAATTCCAAACCTTCTTGATGTATTTTTTAGTGCCATTATCTTAACCTCCGACTTGTACATAAACTACAGTAACCGCACTTTCTTACTCATTAAACTTGGGTCTGAGTAGCAGTTTTAATCTTGACATGAAGCTTCCAGTGCAATGACACATACAGGAGACCAGCCATTCCGATCAGCATTTCCAGGAATTCGGTTGATTTCATCATCACCCAGTCAAATTGTTTGGCAATGGCGTAAATATTATAGCGGCCAGCTTAATGTTCACCGTAATTTTTCTCTCCGGCGGTAATTTTTACTGGTAAGATGTTTTGTTGGGGAGGTAGGGGGCAGGTCGCGAATTCTGAAAAAGCACAGGGTGGATTATAGGCTTTGTTAAAATCGATTATTGTTTTGCCCTCTGGTCCCGGGGCATCGACAACCAGAAACCGTCCAGCGCCATAAGTTTCTACTCCGCTGGTTTCATCCGCGAAAATAATGAAATAGCGCTCATCACCCGGATCTGCAATCGGATCGAGACGATAGGTT
>DAOWAH010000305.1 GCA_030634675.1 Fidelibacterota bacterium | reverse complement strand
GGTTGGGACCAAGTGACCGAATAGCTCTGGAAAACCGCACCCATAGTGTCTTCTTCGTAGGCGCTAACAATGGCTGGGGTATATACCAGCGATGTTATCAATACCACGGCGGTATAAACCGTGAACACTGATCCAAAGAAATAGAATAGGTAAGGCAACGCAAAGAGTAGTTCTCCGACCCAGGGAATTTTTCCGATGAGACCAAAAATTATGGCCATAATCATGAAAAATGCGATTATCAGACCGAGGCTGATTGTGGTGAAAATAACCGGATGCCAGTGTTTTTTAACATATTTCCAGGCATCACCAGCCGAGTAGAATTCGTCACCCTTCAATTGCTTGTAGGTAACACGAGCAACGGCGGTACAGGACAGGTTGATGGTAAAGAACCAGACAATAATCCCAATCCAGTACACTACTTGAGCATACCAGGGGCCACATCCGGCGGCATACAGGCATGGATAAAGCCCAAACTCTTTCCAGGCTGACGAAAATGATATTCCCGCCAATCCCAGTGTGAGATAAGTCAATAGCCAGTAAGCGATCCAGCCGCTAATCAATCCGACCAGGAAAATGAATATTTTCTTGCCGCTTAAAGCCAGCCGGGGTGCTCTGAAAATGTCTCGTATGTCAAAATACAGGTTCATTGGACCCATTATAAACTCCCTTTAATTTTCTAGTCGAACATGATCGATCCATGTTTCGCCATTCGTCAAATTGCGAATACTGGTGGCTACCGCCACTGCTGCAGAGTAACTCTCAAAACCGCCAACTCGTACCCGGTACCAAATTTCATCAGTTTCTTTGAAATAAGCTTTTTGGATATAAGAATCAAATCCGGCTTCCATTAGATATTCTGCTGATTGTTGGGCAGCGTCAAAAGTGCGTTTTGCGGAAGTCTGAATCGTATATCGATTGGGATCTTTAGCAATTGTTGCACCTGGAACGGGCTTAGCTGGTGTACGTCTTTGAGCGTAGGATTTTCTCGCCGGCGCTGGCTCAGCTACAGTTGGTGGTGGTTCCCATGCCGGCATTTCATCCGGTACTGAATCGAATTCCGTTGCTGCGGTTGATTCGGTCGTAGTATCCTCAGCGTATTCATCTTCAAATTCATCTTCATCATCCAAAACTTCTTCAGACTCAATAATATCAAAAGTGAAACTCTGTGTAGATAGTTCATCGCCAAATTCATCCGCTACGGTGACTGACAATTCGTAATTCCCAGTTTGATCCGGAATAAAAGAGACTGTCTGATCATCGTTGGACAATTCGAGATCATCCGCCGTTAAAATGCTGGCATCAGGTTGCTGCACTATGGACCAGGTATACTCAAAAATACCGTCATCGCCGGGTGCCTCAGCCTGGGCAGATTGATATTCGCCTACTACTCCTTCATTGCTATCTTTACCGCAGCCAGCCAGTAGCAACAAACTTAAAATGATTGTGATGTACTGTTTAATACCCATAACCCTCGCTTGTGGTTAGTAAAAAAGGCTTCTCAGATGGTGTGAATTTGACTGACTGTGAAGAAAAATGCAATTTCTTTTTCAGCATTTTCATCTGAATCTGATCCATGGACCGCATTATTCTGAATACTTTCAGCAAAATCCCGCCGAATTGTCCCTTCTGCGGCTTCGGCCGGATTGGTGGCGCCAATAAATTTGCGGTAAGATTCAACCGCATTTTTATGCTCAGCGACGAAGGGCATACAGGGACCGGAAGTCATAAATTCAATTAAATCGTTGAAAAACGGGCGCTCTTTATGGACCGCGTAAAAGCCCTCAGCCTGTTCGCGGCTCAAATGTTCTAATCTGGCAGCTACTATTTTAAATCCGCCTTGTAAAAACCGGTCAATTATTTTACCAGTATAATTTTTGCGTACTGCATCCGGTTTGATGATGCCAAGTGTATAATTTCCCATAAGAATTAATGTCCTGTATACTTATTTGTTTGAATTTAGTGCAGAATGCATAGCGCGACCAATTTCGGCCGGACTCGTAACGACAACTATTCCCGCCTTTTTGAGCGCCCGCATTTTATCTTTTGCGGTTCCTTTGCCACCAGCTATAATTGCACCGGCATGCCCCATTCGGCGACCCGGAGGAGCGGTTTGGCCGGCAATGAATGCTACAATTGGTTTAGTGAAATTATTGTCAATAGTCCATTGGGCAGCTTCTTCCTCAGCCGTTCCGCCGATTTCACCAATCAGCACCACCCCTTTGGTATCGGGATCATCTTTAAATAACGTCAGCATATCAATGAAGGTCGTTCCAATAATGGGATCTCCTCCAATACCGATTGAGGTTGATTGTCCCAGACCAAATGCGCCTAATTGATGAACTGCTTCGTAAGTCAGTGTCCCGGAACGCGAAACAACTCCAACTGATCCCGCTGAATGGATGAATCCCGGCATGATCCCGACCTTTGCTTGTCCGGGAGAGATTATGCCAGGACAATTAGGCCCGATCAGTCGGGTATTTTTTGTAGTCAAAAAATTGTGTACCTCGACCATATCGCGAGTCGGGATACCTTCGGTTATGCATACAACCAGAGTTATTCCCGCAGCAGTGGCTTCCATTATGGCTTCGGCGGCAAACGCCGGTGGTACAAAAATTACCGATGTGTTGGCGGCGGTGGCTCGTATGGCTGATTCAACCGTGTTAAACACCGGAACACCCAGGGCTTCCTGACCACCTTTGCCGGGAGTAATTCCACCAACAATGTTGGTGCCGTATTCCAGCATCTGTGCACCATGAAATG